>JACDHC010000270.1 GCA_013821245.1 Candidatus Nitrosopumilus sp. | reverse complement strand
AAAACTGTTGAACAAAATCTTATTCCAATATACGGGTTTGGGTTTATTGCACATATCATATTTGGAGTAATATTAGGATTTATGACATCATTGTTAATTTTTAAAGGCTACATGATTCAAAAGAAATAACACAGTTTCTTACGTGTTTTATCGTACATTAAATGCGTTACTAAAATAGGTAGCGGGTTCGGTGGAAACCATGTGGAAAGCCACATGGGTTATCTACAAATTACCGCGATATTTATAAAATTTATATCTTCATTTGCGTATTATGTTTGATTTGATGTGTATTAAATTTTTAGTAATTTTTAATAGGTACTAATTACTCAAGAATTATATGGGCAATTATTTGCAATGGCATTTAATTAGCTAAATTCAGTTAGATGGAAAAAGCGCATCATGTCTCAAACCAATAAACGATTGTTTCAAGACAACTTTGGTACCATAGTTGATCCAGAAAATTTAGACTATAGATATTTTTTAAATTACGAAAGTAAGACCGACTTACTTTCTCTAGCAAAGATTGCAGGTCTACACAATAAACAAGTCAATCTTGCAAAGGAGGATTTGGCAAGTTTCCTATCTGTTGAAATTCCAAAAGTTTTGTCCATACTTGTCAATAAGTTAAACTCTAAGGATCGTTTAGCATGTGAAATTGTTGTTTCTGCCGGTGGTTACATGCCAATATGGGAAGTCAATACCAGAATGAAAATTGAATCTAGAATGTGGAAAAAACCATTGGATTCATTGAAGGAGCAACCATCACGACAAGATGGATTGAATAATGGAAAAAATATCAATTTTCAAGACATTTCTGAGGATTACGAAGAAGAGGATGATGAGGATTATTACAGGATAGATAATTCATCTCTTCTGCACTCCTACGACCACGGAAAAGAAAAAACCTTGTTACACCTATTTGGGTTTACTACGCCGCTTTCCACCGGTAATCCAAATATCAAGAAAGAATCTAAAAAAGAAGCACAATTCTACTTTTTAATACCAAAAGAGGCGAGAGCATGTTTTAAGACAAGGTCGTCTAAAGTAGAAATTATTCCGCTAAATTATGATAAAAATACAGATGAGCCCTCAGCCCTTCAAGCACCACAACTTGCGGATATAATTCAAGTGCTGCTTGATGATATATCTTTAAAACCCCCAAAACCCACTCCAAAGTTAGGTCTCGTTCCCAAGAGTATCTTCCTACCAATATTCAAACAACATGTGGCTAAATCTCAGGCGTATAAGAAGATTTACGGTGCAGATTACTTTGATTGGAAGGATTTTAATGAGATGTTTATGGCCTTTGCATACGACAAAAGACTAGTAAAAAGATCTAGTGGTAGAGAAGGAAATACAGAAAGAATAGAAGTTATATCATCCAATGTAAGTAAGATACTCTCATCAAATAGAGTGCTTAATGAAACTTTTCTAGAATGGTGGGCACAAGGAAAGAACAGTAGATCCCCTTTTTTGTTCAAATCCAAAGTATTTGATTTTGATCCAGGTATACGAAGATTGAAATCTGACGAGATTGCAGCAAGACAATTACTTTATAAACAAATAAAGAACGAGGTGAAACCTGGCGTTTGGTATTTTTTATCTTCATTATTGGATAAATGTGAGATCGAATCAGGAGGAAAACTTTTCACCAATGAATACGGCTTAAATGTATACGGACCAAATGGTATACTAAGCGACAATGAAATCTTGAATGAGTTTCTTTCTACAATGCTCGTATTTCCATTATGTCTTTTGGGAATCTTGGAAACAAACAATCCAAAGAAAGAGATGGTGACGCTTGGAAGATGGGCACACTCATCTATTTTTATTAACACCCAGTCAAATTCTTCAGGACAGGTCAGAAGTAATAGTAATAATCTAATTATTGTGACATCAAACTTTGAAGTCATTTTGCAGTCACAATCACCAGAAGGTCGGGCTCTTGCATTCCATCTGAGGGAGTTCTGTAACTTACAAAGTAAATCCGATCCTACTGTCGATCCAGTACAAATCTTTAGACTAACTAGGACAAGCGTTGTTAGATCTTTTAGAACAGGAAACTATACTTGGCAAAAGATAACTTCTTTACTTACCGACGCTGCTTATCCATCAGATATTCCAGAGAATGTTAAACACGAATTAAAGGTCTGGGGGGAAAGATATGGAGAGATAGATATGAGAACAATTGAAATATTGGACTGCAAAGACGAGTTTATCGCGGAGAGTCTAATAAATGATCCTATTATTAGAAAGCAGATTGTGTCCAAAATAGGAAAGGTCACAATAGAAATAAAACCGGGTAGTAGATCCAATATTTTATCAAGATGCGATAAGTTAGGATATTTTATCAAGACATAGACATACTAAAAAAGAACATAAAACAATGCTAGAAACAAAATGTTATCTTTATATATATATACGAGTGGTTAACTTTTATAAAATAATGCTTTGTTGCCTAACTCAACCTATTTAGCTGGATTGAATAAATTGGTTCTTTGTGATAGACTGGCCTGCTTGCTTATAACTGCTCATTAGTTAGACGTGGTGAAATCCTTTTCTCAT
>JACDHC010000269.1 GCA_013821245.1 Candidatus Nitrosopumilus sp. | reverse complement strand
GGATTATTTTAAAAAATTTAACATCATATCAGATAATATAAAGATTAACAGGGAACTTAAAAACGACATACCCGATAAATCATGGTTGTTATACCTATTGGAGGTATTCAATCAACAAAACGTAGCAGTAGAGTTAAATCTGATTTGCCAATTTGATAACCAGAACTATTTTGAAGCAATCTTCAGTGGTTACAATAAATATAGATTCAACAATGTTCTCCCCGAGACCGGGAATACTTACCTAAGACAAATTAAATTTAACAAATCGCACTCATCAATTGAATACTACCTTAAAAACCTCAACAGCGAGACTGATGAATTGTTTGTGCTGGACTTGAGCAATAATCCCTCATTTTCTTTCCAATTCTCAAACTTTTTTACGGGCATTGAATGGTGGAATAAAATCTCAAATAGGCCATATCCAATAAGGCTTGATGTGGAAATTTCAAATCTATTGTATGGCTATAACGACAATACAGAGGATTCAGAGTCAATTGTTTTTTTCCCTGTAAACTCATTAAGTTCAAATAAAGATGGCCAATCCATTTCTTACCCTGTAAGATTTACCAATAATGAAACCAAAAATGGTTGTTTGTGTTATAACATTGCATTAGGGTCTTGCGTTAATGGACTTGACACCACACTATCCAACTGACCATTTCACAACTTTTTATAGCTGTTGTCTGGAGTTCTTAACTTTTCAAACAAATCAGGATGAAGTATCTTTGCCAATATTTCTATTCCGGTAACTATTCTTGGGCTCGGTTTGCTAAAAAATGAATTAGCATCCACCACATATGTTTCCTGCATCTTTACTGCTTTTAAGGAATTCCATTTTTTATCTTTGTTCAGATTCATTGCTTCATTGCAAGTTTTTTCCATATCAAAACCACATGGCATGACTATGATTTTATCCGGCTCAAATTTTACAAGATCATCTATAGAGATAACCCAAGACACTGCGCCTGTTTTCCCAATCCCATTTATTCCACCAACAATTTCAACCATTTGAGGAACCCAATGACCTGCTATAAAGAAAGGGGTTATCCACTCAAGGCAAATGATTTTTTGTCTTTTACCTTTATTATCATTGTTACAATCTTTTAGTATTTGTTCAATATGCCGTATTCTTTTGGTTAATCTGTTTACTAGTTGCTGAGCTTTTTCAATATTGCCTATTTCCCTACCTATTACAATTATGCTATCGAAAATATCATAAACACTTTTAGGATTTATTTCAAGATTCTTTGGGTTATACCCCAACACCGAAAATATCTGATGAATTTCCCTGTCAAAAGGAGCGCAAACTTCACAAAGATTTTGGCTAATTATCAAATCGGGACGTATTTCTTTAACTTTTTTGGAGTTTATAATGAATATTGGCTTCTTATCAATAGATAAATCTCTTATTTTTTTATCAATTTCACTGCTGTTTAGACTGTTAACATCAAAAGAAGGGGAAATGATCTGTGGTTTGTCTAATGCTTTGATCGGATATATGCATTCGTGTGTAACGCCCTTTAGTTCATCATCAAGACCCAGTTCAAATAATATTTCTGTTGCACTTGGCAAGAGTGATATAATTTTATTGTATTTTGACAGGCTTGTCCACTGTATAGTTATTTTTATCTATTGTCTATAAAGTTTGATTTGATGTTGTTGTTGTTGTTGTTGTTGTTGTTGCAACTCTACTGATGTGATTTTTGCTTGCCATGGTGAAGAGTCAAAGCCATAAAAATCGGTAATAATTTGTTTTCAATATGCTTGACCCTTTTTCTGCCTATAATGTATATGTGTTATATTCTTTATTTCAATTTTTTTGCCTGCATGATTAGTATTTGAAATAAAATCTTGTTTCCTGTTTATTGAACATGATATTAGAATTGTTAGAAATGTTTCCCTTTTTATAACAAAAACCGAATTGTAGTGAGTAGGTAGGATAAGGTTTTCTTGTTATCCTGCTGCCGTGTAATTCCTTATGGCGAGAATATTAATCAATACTTTTCATTATGTATGTGTGTTATTTGTTAGACACGCACTCAAAAGAAGTATCATAAATCAACTATTGATATTTCATAATAGATAGGGCATATAATATTGTTCTTTTTTTGGTAAATAATCAAGTCCATGCTAAAAGGATTCGTTAAACCCTGACATGGTTATTGAAAGACGTTTTGAATCGTTTGCGTTGTTTCATAAACTAATTTTCTAAAAAAAATCAAGTGTTGTCGTCCATGTCAAATATTTTTTCCTAAATGGCGTTAAGAGAGTTTTTCATTTAATGCTCAAAAGTGTTCTTTGTACTTGTTTGTCTTTTATGTGTTCTCCATTATGCTGATGGATAGGGACATAAGATAACAATAACAAATCATTGCTAGGTATGTAAATGGCAAATGGTCTTGCAAGGCAATAACATTTCTGAAACAATTAACAGGCATTTTATCGCACTGAATCAAATATTCATTCCATGCTGCTTTGTTGCCTAACTCAACCTATTTAGCTGGATTGAATAAATTGGTTCTTTGTGATAGACTGGCCTGCTTGCTTATAACTGCTCATTAGTTAGACG
>JACDHC010000092.1 GCA_013821245.1 Candidatus Nitrosopumilus sp. | reverse complement strand
AATATAGACCCAAGGATTTCTCATCCCACTCTAAAAAATAATTCCCAAATGATATATCCGGTTTAATCAAGGGGTCAAGATTGGTATTAAAAAACAAGTCTTGGATAAAATTTGAGGTTTGTAACACAGATATATGAATATAGCCATACACATACTATATCTTTATATCATATTAGCCCATGCCCACCATACAGGATATTCCACACACTTTTATTGTTTATCTTGAAACTATTGCTTCTGAAAACCATTTTGGTATCATATCTTTTCCATTTTTTAATAAATAGGAGATGCTGCTATCTAAAATATAGGTATTCGCATAGTCATCTGAATTTCGAATGCTTCGTCCATACGCTTGTATTAATCGCAATATGGTGTTCCATTCATACCACTTGGGGTTTCGTTGTTTTAGCACAGAAATTTTTTTATCAGTTAAATCAGGGTAGGGAACCTTAACTATAATCTGAAATCTAGAAAGGTCATCTTTAAGGTCTACCCCTAAATACATAGATGGGGATATTAGAACCGTTGGTTTTAAGCTCTCAAAATGTTTTAGAATCATTTCGTTTCTATCCAATTTTGGGTTTGTCTCTATCAGCCTAACAAAATTGTTTTTAGATATGTTATTTTTAATGAACTGTAATTGGGAGTATGATGTGGTATGAATGATGCCCTTGTCATTTTTGTGTACAGAAAGAAGATTATCAATAACTTTTGCTATATGGGGCAATGACTCACTCATAGTTTTTGCGCTTAACCATGCCACATTCATCAAATATATTGGCCTATGTTCAACAGGGAATTCAGATTCTTCAATTTTTATGAATTTTACTTGATCTTTTTTTAGCCCTACAGCTTTACAAAGATTGTCTTTACTTAATATAGTAGCGCTCATTAACAAAGATACTGATCCCTTGTCAAAAATATCAACAAAATAATTTGACACATCCAATGGCTCCATTTTGATTCTGCTTATTTTGTTGTCATTCTCATTTTTTATCAGGTTGGTTACCAGCCAATTGTCCTTGTTAGATTTCAAATCATCCAGAAAAACAGACAAATTCTTTTCAAACGCCAAAGCATCGATTAGGTTTTTTTCAGTGGCGTCAATCTCTTTCTTTTTACCCACATCATTTCCAGCCAAACTTTCGGCTTTGTTTATATAATCATAAAAGCGTTCCTTCAAATGAGTGCAGAAATCAACATATGTATCAACATCAAGAGGTTTATTTTCAGGTAGAATCAGTTTTGGAAAAAACCTATTTAGGTATTCTTTATTTATTATAAAGTTTTTGAATGTAGATACCTCAGATTCTAATGTGTGTGCCTCATCCAAAATCAAAAGTTTTCTTTTATTCACTCCCGAGGAATAAAATAGGTCAGATAAAAAATACTTATAGTTATAAATAGTGTGACTAGACTTTACAGATATCCATTTTTGGTGAAAATATTCACAAGGTTTCCACTGAAGTTGTACAAGCTGAGAGTGCTGTTTTGTTTTATCGTGATATTTTTTTAAAGCATATTTGTTTATATCGATGCTCTCATAGATAGTCCCTTCCATCTTAGTCTCATAATCACTTAACCTAGTTTTGTATAAACAATCATATTCGTCTTCTTTTAAGCATGGGCCGTAATCACAGCTTTCTTTAATGCCCATATCTTCTTTGACAATACAGGGAAAATTATTTCGTCCTTTTACTTCATATAAATAAGGAAAATCTTTAGAGTATTGAGTTTGCAAGTCTTTTGTCGATGTACAAATATGAGAGCTTCCAAGAAATCTTGACAAGGCCACAGCAACAGCACTTTTTCCAAATCCTGTAGGGGCCTCTAAAAAAATATATTTATATCCGGATTTTAAGGCTTGATCAATTTCACCAAGCACTTTATCCTGATTCGAGCGAATACTATCAAACGGGAAAAAACTACGCAATGACATAAGAAAGAATGATATATTAAAGACAAATGGAATATTAAAGTATAACCAAAGATTTTTCTTATTTTTATTCTATTTCATTGTTTTTACCCACTGATTTTGCTCAAATTAGAAAATAATATTAACCCATAAAACCATATCCCATAATTCTCATAGTTTTTGAGTCAGGACTAAATACAACACACAAGTTATTTTTAACATATGCTATTGGTTTTTCTAATATAATGATTATTTCGTTATCTTCAATTTTTTTTATTTTGACTGTGCGAATCTGCAATCCGACGCTTATCATATAATTTTTGGTTTCAGCGATATCTTCCTTAAAAAAAGGATTTTTGTTGAACTTGATTTGAAAACTATCAATAATGGTTTTTGATAAACCCGGAGAGGCTATAACATCACCTCTTGAAATATCCTTTGCAGAAACACCTTTAAGGGCTAGCCCCACACGAGACAATTCCTTTGAGTGATTTACAGGATCGTCATGCATTTGAATGGATTTTATAACTACAGGTTTGTTCAAAGGATTTATCTCCAATTCATCATATGTTTTGATTTCACCTTGTTTTATGGATCCTAAAACAACAGTACCAACACCTTTAACGTCAAAAACATGATCAATTGGAATATAAACAGAGTTATTAGTGGTGGAAAAATCAGCAGCAGCAGTATCGCCACTTTGTAATTCATTTTCTTTATCTCCAACCGGTTTTAATTCCGATAAATGTTTTTTAAGCTGCTCAAGGCTATCTACAATCTGAAAAGACGACAAGTTTGTTTTTTTTATTATATTTTTGACTTTTTCTATATCAATCTCAAAACCATATAAAATAAAACCTTTTTTCAGATTAAATGTATCAAGTGCTATTATCTGCTCCCCCAAAAAGGAGTCAAGACGGGTAATATTCAAAATTGCATATTCAGAAATAGCTATTGACTGAAGAAGAGATTGTAATTTTTCAGGATAGGTATTAGAGAAACAAAAAGAGAAGATTTGATCATCGGTCTTTCTATCATAAATGGAAATATCAGTTGAAGTCCCCTTTTTGCCTAAACTGCTTGCAATGGACGTATCTCCCAATATTACAAAGTTTAAACTATTCAAAATTCTTAATTAGATAGACAGTATCGAATAAAACCTTTACTTTTATGATTTTTAAAATTTTTAAATATCATATGAGTGATAGATATCACCATCGCAATCCCCCATCAATAGACCCTGTTTCACAATAAGGACAACAAAAGATTGACATTTCAAAAATAAATTGTATTTATAATTGCTACGATATAGGGGCATCATAAGAATAAATAATGCAAATTAATACAGGCATGGTAAAAACATAACAAAACAAATCAGATGCAAATGTCATAGTTATGGGAATAATCCCCCCAGAATAATAAAGACCAATTCAATAATGCATTGCTTTTTATAGGGTACAACCAAAGAATATATACCTGAGCTGATAAATTAATTGAGCACTTTTGAAGAACTTGGTATTGAAAAATCTATAGTTAAAGCACTAAAGGAAAATGGAATTGAACAACCTTTTCCAATACAAGAATCAATAATTCCTCTTATTTTAAAGGGGGAAGATGTTATTGGTAGATCGAATACTGGAACCGGTAAAACAGCTGCTTTTGTGGCGCCACTTTTAAGTAAAATTGATCCAAAAAATTATTTACAAGGATTGATATTAGCCCCAACAAGAGAATTAGCTATACAAATTACAGATACAATCAACCAATTTGTTAAATATAGTCCTATAAAAGCCACCTCAATTTATGGTGGCCAAAATTTTCAAGTCCAAAAGAAAATACTTAGCAGAGGAGTCAACATTGTAGTTGCAACTCCAGGAAGACTATTAGATCACATAAGTCATGGGACAATTTTACTAAATAAAATTAATTTCGTTGTTCTTGATGAAGCAGATAGAATGTTAGATATGGGTTTTATTGAGGATATTAAAGATATTCTTTCATATATTAAGGCTGAAAAGCAAATTTGTCTTTTCTCCGCAACTATGCCAGAATCAATATTACGTTTATCTAAAGAATATATGAAGAATCCAAAACAAGTCAATATCGAAAAGACCATTTCACAGGAAAACATTAATCAATCATATCTGCTTATCTATGAAAAAGACAAATTCAAACAACTTGTGAACACTTTGAAGCCTATTTCAACAAATAAAGACACCCATGTTATTGTTTTTGCAGCTACAAAGCAGCGAACAAGGGACCTTTCATTTAAGCTGAGAAATGAAAACTTTTTTGTAGATACTATTCACGGCGATTTAAACCAAAGACAAAGGGAGAACACACTGTCAAGATTTAGAAATAAAAAATTTAACATATTGATAGCAACAGACGTCGCATCACGTGGATTGGATATAACAACTGTAAGTCACATCATTAACTATGATTTACCTGATGACGTTGAAACATATTTCCACAGAATAGGCAGGACAGCACGAGCTGGTGCCCAAGGTACATCACTCACCTTTGTATCTCAAAACGATATGTACATCTTGAGAAAAATTCAAAACATTACCCAAAATTCATTGAAAAATCTTAATGCAGATCTAGGCATAGAAGTCGACTTTAAGGACAGCACTGGCGGTGCGGGTCCAAGAAACAATCGCTTTAGATCTAGCTACCAAAGAAGAGAATATGGCCAAAACAGGTATTCTGAAGAATACAGGCCAAGAAACAATTACGGTAGTGGCGGTGGCGGTGGCGGTGGCGGCTATGGCAACCGGGAATACAGGCCAAGAAACAATTACGGTAGTGGCGGTGGCGGCTATGACAAAGAGGATAGATATCAATCAAGATTAAAAGGAATAACTAAACCACTGGGTAGAAGAAATAATTACGACAAAGAACATAGCGACAATTAGTAAAATACATCCAATAGAACAAAAATTTTTATTTTTTTTTGATACTTAAAAACAAGACAGTTTTTCATATTTAACATACATATAATAAACAAATGCAAATTATTTAATCCAGGTTTTCCCTGCATCAACACAACATATAATCAAGTTCACTTTTATTCACCACATAAAACAGTTAAAGCATAATGTGATCTGCGTATGGTTTTAAAATTAGTGATATAGATGTTATCCGGCATATAGTATTCAAATAGAATTTAGGATTCAATTTAGAATAAAACAAAATCTTTAGGGTAAGACAGCCAATACAATATTCCTGAAAAATTAGGGGACACGTCTAGTTCCTGTCCTTCAGAGATAATTCGGCCATCTTGTTAATGTCTACACTAGCAGTGCTTGTTGATGGGAAGCCCATATCTTCCAATTGGTTAGTCTGGATTGTGAAATCTGCAACAGCAATCGCATAGTTAGGTTCTATATCGACATGACATAGACACAGACTACACGGTGTTGAGAGTTGAGGGATAAGCTCAAATAGATATAATAAGATTAGGCTCACTACCAACTAGAATTTCACATCCGCTGCGTATTCGGCATTGCAAGGCAAATTGAATCTATAGGCCCCTCAATATTTTAGATGGTATGAAGTACCGTAAAGATGGTATATTCACTTTCAGGCAATGTCATATATTGTAACAAAACAGGTGGGCAATCCCTTACCTCATGGCCATAGGTTGCATTATTCACATCGAGTGTGCTGCATAGCCACCATGTGGCGTGGCCATATTTTCCGTTGAACCACTGAAATGGTCTATTGGTTCTGGTCCAATTGTTTGAGTATGCTGCTGTTGTTGTTCTGGGCCTGCAAACTCGGGAGCACATTGGTTTATTCCACTGGTTGATTTGTTGTCCACAGGTCGCATTGGAGTCATACATTTTGTTGTGAGCAAACGATTTCATTATTAGATGACGGACTAGAAACTATGCAAAAAAAATAAAAATTGAAAAATTTGCACTAAAAGACTCTTGTTTCAAGATGGTATAGAAATATGAATATCCATGTGTATTTGTGCAACTATCGAACACCATTTTTTATCAGTTTTTGTTTTTTATGATACCTGAAAATTAGAACAAAAATCAGTATTATAATTGGTATATAAATATAATAATAATTCATAAAAAAAGTTTTCAACATGTCATAAAATTGGTCTATAATAGGAACATCCACATTAAGCTCAAATATAAAATGTAAAGTAGAACTTGTATAGTATATATCCCTAATATCTAGAAATAAAAGATATTTTCCACTGTCAGAGAAAACAGTATTGAAATTATAATGTCCGCCTCTAACCATTGTAAGATTGGATAAAGAAGAAGTATTGTTAATTTTACCATCTTTTACCAAAGATAGGTAAACTGGAAGTTCAATTAGCTCATCACCTGTGGTTGAAGTAATGCGTAAGAGAATATCAGTATTTTCATATAACAGAGGTTTTGGTGGAATTGTTGATAACTCTACTTGAAAGTTGCCATTTTTTTGAATCTGGACGGCGCTTCCATTATTGTTTCCAAATAGAGTATGTCCATAAGCATTTATAGAATTATAATTAAAAGACAAATTTAAAATAAAAACAAAAGAGAGAGAGAACAATATAATTACAAATTTCAAAAAACACAGTTTATTATCACCTAATTTTATTTTTTTGGCGCAAGAATCAACAAAAATGGATTTGTAAAATTCATAACAAAAATAACACTAACAATATTCTTCTTAACATTCGTCTTCTTCCCATTCAAACAAGAACACACCATGGTAAATAGTGAATTGATAATATAAACTCAAATATTTATTGTAATAGATAATTTTATGAGGCTTGCGGTATTTGTGTGTAATAATACCACGATATTATTAAAGTTGTATTTATTTTTTATATAGTTTCCAAAAGAAATTGAGTTTATGTGCAATTCATTAAAAAAGGCTTTTGCTTTTTTGTGGCGTTGTTTTTAGACGGGCTCTTATACACCTGATTTTATAGTTGATTTGATCTATTGCAGATTCAAGAGCAGTTGATTATAAAAACATTTTTTGCAGAAACAACAATAAAAAGAATAATTATTGGTTCTATCACAGTTTGATTTAGTATAATTGACAGATTCAATAGAAACCCAAAATAACAAATCAGGAAAAACAGTAAGTGAATCGGCAGCTGAAACCACTATGGTAATGTTACCCTCAGACGCAAATCCCTTGGGAAATGTTTTTGGAGGAATGATCTTAAAACATGTCGATTTGATTGCGGGTTTGGTAGCAAAAAGACACGCCGGCCACGCAAACATTGTTACGGCTAGCATGGATAGCATGACATTCTCCAAGCCAGTGTATATTGGAAACGCATTGATACTAAAAGCAAGACTAAATTACGTAAAAAGAAGCTCCATGGAGGTAGAAGTGGATATCGAGGCAGAAGATCTTAACAAATCACAAAAAGTTTACACAGGCACTGCATATGTTAGCTTAGTAGCATTAGATGAGAAAGGAAAACCCATCGAAGTGCCTAAACTAATTTTACAAAGCAAAGAAGAAGAGGAAAGGTATGCGGAAGGGGAAAATAGGATGCAAATAAGATTAAAAAACAGGAAAAAGAGGAAGGTAGATGTTTAGAAAATCTTGCTTTCATCCATAGGATAAAGATAAACGTTTGTCTTTTCATCATTGACGGGTGTGGAATTCATTAATATAGAATATTCAATCTCAGAATTATCAAGTCCACTGCCATTTTTACCCAGAATACAATTACTGCTAATAGTGTAATCAAGTGTTAAAGGATTAAACGGTTCCAATGTTATACGCTCCTCCCCTAAAATACCACATTCCCTCATAGAGTTGGACATTATTCTTCCGCCATCATTTAACAGATACTTTACACCATGTTTTT
>JACDHC010000091.1 GCA_013821245.1 Candidatus Nitrosopumilus sp. | reverse complement strand
AATCACGTAAAATCCAACGCCATCCAGTGAAAATCTAACGAAGTTGATGATTAGTTATTGGGGCTTAAGCGGAAGGCCAGCTGCTCCGTACAGTCACCAACCAATACCAACCACAATAGTTGTCCTCCTTCCAATCTCCCATTATAAGATGTGGAAGGGTTATTTGTTTTTGCTTAATACCAACTACTGCTGGCTGGTGCAAATACCTAGTTTGTAAGAAATCTTTATATCACTACTGCGAACTTGGGTTGTAGTTGTCAAATAATCCATACTTTGACCACAAGTGCCATCATAAATAATGCTATATAGCCTGAAGCCAGATGTCCCCCATCTTAACAGATTTAGCCTTTTGGGTGTGTATTTGCATATTTGAACCATCTGCATAAACACACCGCCTTTAGCGATAGATGTAATACCATGGTCATCAGTATAATACAGGTTTTGTATTTTGAGTCTAGGGGCACATTAATTTTGTCACCAAGAGGTTTTTTAAGCATTATAACATTTATTGGTTAATGACACCTAATAGATTTGCAGTTATTGCTGTAATAACAATAATGTTGACAACAACTATTTCTGTTGCCATTGGGCCATCAAATGTATTACAACCACAGAGTGTAAGTGCACAAAATCAGATTGGTTCAAATCTTTCAACCGCTCAAGGAGCAAACACAATGGCCATGAATGACATGATGGGTAGCAGTTCATCATCTACAATTTCTAATGCAGACAACTTTACAGGATCTATTTCAATCTTTCAACCCATAATTAACGGATTCAAATCATCTATACATATCACATTAAATGATGCGATAGCAACTGCCGAGCAATCCATAGGAAATAACTCTACTACATTAGCAGCATTTATCCATCCTGAAAGAGAGTTTATTGTATACAATGTATTCGCTATTGATGTTAACAATATTCCACATAAAGTAATTGTAGACCCTGGAAATGGAAATATCTTGTCTTCTCAACAAATGTCATTTATGGAAATGATGATGAGTTTACATGGTGGAGGTATTGGTAGCGGAAAAATGGATCACAGCATGATGGGACCGCAAGGCATGGGAATGATGGATCACAGCATGATGGGACCGCAAGGCATGGGAGCATACAAATAGATACATCGCATAGAATCACCTAAAAATTTTCAGGTAAAATTACTTTTTTATTTTTGCATACAATTAGGTGTTTTAAACACTATTCTAATAGATCCTCCTTAGTTTTTATCATTTTTGTTGCTAAACTATCTCTAGGCGTTGGATCTCAATATTTAGGATAGTGGTTCTTATATAATACATGTCAACAAGAAATCGAAAAGAGGCATCACCAACAGACATACCAGCACTGGAGTTACCAACTGATGAGCCTTTTGGTGCTCTGGAGCCTATTGCTTTTTTTCATGGCGCAATGCCAACAGGCGTTACAGTGTCTCACAGGGGTCGCATATTTGTTAACTTTCCCAAATGGGGTGACGACGTTCAATTCACTGTCGCAGAGATTCGCGACGGCGAGGCTATTGCTTATCCCAACCAATCTATCAATAACACCAACGAAGAGGATCAGGCGTCAACATTAGTGTCTGTGCAATCTGTTGTCGTTGATCCAGCTGATCGGTTGTGGATTCTCGATACTGGCAGTCCACTCTTTAAACCAACAGAATATGGAGGACCAAAGTTGGTATGTGTGGATTTGAATACTAACAAAGTAACAAAAAAGATCCTCTTTCCACAGGTTGTAGCCTTGCCAACCACTTATCTTAATGATGTTCGCTTTGACCTGCGGCGTGGCAATGAAGGCATGGCATTCATTACAGATTCATCCCAAAAGGGGCCAAATGGAATCATTGTGGTTGATCTAGCAACTGGCGAAAGCTGGCGTCGGCTCAACAATCATCCATCAACTAAAGCAGAGGAGTTGCAAACATTTCTCCCTATTGTAGAGGGAAGGTCATTTCTTGAACATCAACAAAATGGCTCAGTGAAACAAGGTGCTAGTATGGGCGCTGACGGCATTGCAATTAGCGCAGATGGATCTAGCCTATATTACTGTCCACTAGGCAGTCGTAAGATCTATAGCGTTTCAACAGATGCTCTCGCTAATCGCAATATAGATGTGAGAGAGGTCATAGCCACCGTGAATGATGAGGGAGACAGGGGTGGCGCCTCCGACGGGTTAGAGTCTGACTCTGAGGGAAACATATACTCAACAAACTATGAACACAATGCCATCTTTCGCCGTCGACATTCCGACAAGTTGTGGGAGACGGTGGTACATGATCAGCGACTGTTATGGCCAGATACGCTATGCCTTGCAACAGATGGGTATCTATATGTCACGGCAAATCAATTGCACCGACAAGCGCGTTTCAACAAAGAGGGGAAGGACCTTCGCCGCAAACCCTACACATTGTTTCGCATCCGCCTAGATATTCAACCAGTATTGTTACGGTAACCATTTTTGGATTTGCTGCGACCTTAGATATACCCAAGAATAATTTTCCGGGTAGAGTAAAAGACAGTCAAATCTGCGGCTTTCTAACATATAGTGACAGATTGTTTGTTGTTCTGCAAAATACGATTCTACAAGGCCTAATATAAACAAGGAATAGGGATAACAGAATGTCCCAACTAACACTATTTCACATTTCAAACATCATTGACTGAAGAAAATTTAATGGTCATCTTAAATCAATATTTGAAAGTACACAACAAATGACAAACCAATATAGACATAACAAGTAAAATTGATAATGACAGTTCTTGTGATGGCATCCACAAACTAAAAATCCATAATAAAAACTTTGGAGGCGACAATACCTTGACAATGAAGCATCAAGTTAAAAGATAATGCATTTGAGCATATCAACAAATAATTCCCAGGGTTCCATAACCTGTATAAAACCAAAGTCAAGCGTATACTACACCATATTGCGAATTAAGGATGTAATCATGTCAATTGGAACACTACAATAAAAATAAGTCCAAGACAAGTAAAATGTATCATTCATCATTGGCTTTATTAAAGGATAAATAGACAAATTGATATTTAACATCATTAAAAAGAAAAAGAACAGCAGCAACAAAGATGTGGAAGAGATTTTGGGTAGTGAATACATTGATGCAACAAGGTATTCTACCAAAAGTCAGCTAAGAGATACAAAAAAGAACGATTTCATATGTAAATACTGTAAAAGACGACTGACCAACTCATCTGAACTGCATAGTCATATCAATTCCAAACACTCTCATAAAAAAACAGGATAAGATTTCCATTACGAAATATTTTATCGGATAGACTTATCGTTAATTAAATATGATACAAAGTATTTAGCAAAATAAACAACACAAGATTTTGGCAGATATAAAGCAGGCATATAAGTACTATTTAAAAAGGGTGTCTAAAAATTCTTGCCGTCTTTTCTACTTTACAACAAATAACAACAATATATTAAAAGAACTCGATATATATGTGGATCTCACGAAACTATAATATGAAAATCATAATACAAAATGAAATCCATAACGGTTTGAGTTTTCATGTTTTTCATAATATTAAACGGCTTAAAGATTGTAATTTTAGTTATGAAGAATTCTGTGATGAAATACAGCTAAGCAACAAGAGTCCCCTATTATAAGTATGACCGAAGAGAGAGAAAAAAACGTAATTGAATGTTATGTATGCGGGACAGTAGAAACAATCCCATTTAGATGCAATTACTGTAAAGAACATTTTTGTAGCGACCATAGAAATCCGATTAATCATTCTTGCCCATTTGTAAACTCATATAAAAAGAAAAGACAAGACATGCTCCATGGTAATCAGAATAATGGGGGGCCAAACATATCATTTTCGCAAATATTTTCAAAGATCATACACATTAAAACCTCAAAAACAGAGTTACTGCACTTAACAGTGGCCACTCTTTTGGTAACTGCTGTTGGACTTTCATTAAACGGCTATAGGTATTTTTCCTGGCAATTTCTTGCAATATTTATAAGTGCATTTCTTGTTCATGAATTAGCCCACAAATTTTTAGCCCAGTATTATGGAAGTTGGGCAGAATTTAGAGCGCAGATGTCAGGTCTTTTAATAACAGCAATATCCGCTCTCCCAATAATGCCTTTCAAGTTTATAGCACCAGGTGCGGTAATGGTTGCTCTAAGCGATAGAAAAAAGTTTGGTAGAGTCGCGTTAATAGGTCCAGTTACAAATTTAGTGATGGGTTTTTCTTTCCTATTGCTGTCATTATTTTATAGCTCATACAGCCCATATTTTGCAACAGGCGCATCATTTAATGGATGGATTGCGATGTTTAACTTGATACCGTTGGGGGTTTTAGACGGACAAAAGATACTGGAGTGGAACAAGTTAGTGTGGGCAATCACAATAGCTGCTGCAATGGGCCTGTTTATAAT
This sequence comes from Candidatus Nitrosopumilus sp., assembly GCA_013821245.1. Classification (GTDB taxonomy): domain Archaea; phylum Thermoproteota; class Nitrososphaeria; order Nitrososphaerales; family Nitrososphaeraceae; genus Nitrosocosmicus. The sequence continues at coordinate 3,357 of JACDHC010000091.1, read as the reverse complement.
AGGTTATTTATAAAATATGGATTCTGCAGGTTGTGATATAAAAACACCATATTGAAATTAGGAATTACTCGACCCGCATTCAGGGTTTGAGAATGGATTGGCAGAAACCCGTTGCACAGATATGTAAATATGACTCATAATGTGTCATATCAAAGGTTCAGGTAACATGTCAGGCGGATAGAACACATATACAGTAACCGATTTAGTGAAATTAAGAACTGAATGTTAAAAAAAGACTCTTTATTCTCTCAATATGGCAATAGCGTTAAGAGAGATAGAAAAGGACTAAAATAGGTTTTATCACTTGTAAGTCTATGACAATAGAAATAGACCAAAACTACAGAAATATCAAATGCAAATACTGCTCCAAAATAATAGATAAAAACCCAAGATATTATTACGATATCCCCAATACTGTCCTGACATCACTTGACATTTGCAAAGATTGCAGTTTCAGGCATCGTTTGATATGACAATTGATTTGATTCAAGGAGATGATAATAACACACTAGCAATGCATCGTTGAAAAGTGAAAATATGACAATCTTTATAAAATAACAACCTTCTGGCTGTGATGGTTTTTTGTTTAATAAGATAGAACAATAAAGTATCACAGTAACACAGCTGAACAATCATACGACTAAAGTAGGCAGGCATTAAACTTTAAGCAATAATACATTATTGATTTGGAAAATCAAAGGTTAATGAAAAATCAGCCCATAACATACGAGAATATCTTAAACATTTTACGGTTAGTTTATGCCTATGGGATGTTTAATAATCACATATCTTAATAGAAAAGTATGTCAAACCAAAATCAGCAGGATGTTCAATGTGATAAGGGCTATTGACTAGGTAGACATGTAATGTGGGTCCAAACTTAAAATGCGAAATGTCTCCATATTTATTGACAATGTCTGTTAAAACCGGTATGGGATTTGATATGAATTTTAAAGCTAATTTGTATGGGATTATCTCGGTAGGTCCGGGGTGGAAATGTGATCCTCCCATTGCTATCAGAAGTCAGTTTTTCGTCCAAGAATTGATTTCAAATAATTATAGAAATTTTTGATATATTATTATGATCCCAAATCAAACAAAAATAAAATGCGTATGCAGGGTACATTACAACAACAGACATTGCATCGGCTAAAAATGAAAAAGATAACAGTCATTGGATGCATTAAAAGACAGAATGGTTTTTGCATAAAATAAGATAACCAAATGCATTTTTTCAAGTAAAAGTTAAAACAAAGTTTACTCTGCTTTGGTCACTTCATAAACCATACATGTAAAATGCAATAGATAAGAAGATACCTGCATTGCCCTGTCGGTTTCACAGAAAATAAATTACCTTTGTTATTCAAAATTCAAAGTATTAATGCACGGACCAGAATGGCTTGAAAATCCCATATTCCCTATAATGCTTGTTGTAGCAGGTTTCTTCTTCCTTTATCTGTCACTAAGAACAAAAAAAGAACATCGCCTACATCAACACAGTGATGAGCATAGCGGAATAGAAATACAAATTTTGGAAAGGCGGTTTATTGATACAAACAGAGGATGGATACTGTTTACTTTATCTTTAGGCGGATTGGCTCTTGGTAGTCATTTCATTTCTGAATATGTTTTTCATCTATATGATACAACACCGATTGACATCTTTACTCACGGGCTCTCTGCAATGGGATTAACTGCAATAGTTCTAAACTTTTATTTAACAAGAAAAAGAAAACTATACTATCCAATAAGTATTGGAGCTGCGTGGGTTGGCTTTATAATATGGGAAATATACGAGTGGATACAAGTCAGCATATCCGGACCTAGGGGCTTTATTCAAACGGAACCATTCGATATGGCCATAGATTTATGGGTAGATACCTTGGGGGCATTGACAATATGCTTTATTTATGATGAGTTTACTAACTGATAATTTGTAATGATCACATGATTTTGTAACATATTATTGGAAAATTCACTCCATACCCCATTGCGATATATTATAATTGGTAGTGGTAGTTGTTGAGTTGTCTCGCTTTCAAGTAAACAGACTATTTCCCGCTTCGGGTGTGATTTTGCCCCATTTTATTAATCATGGCGACTTTTTTGCACCTTGAGAAATAAACAAGGGCAATAGTTATCATAAAGTATCAGTCAGGCGACCTAACTTATTAGTGATCTTTATGTTTTCAGAATAGTCAACAGGACATGTAATTACCGAGACCGCATCATCCTCAAGTGCAGATTTTAGAGCAGGTAGGAGATCATCGGCTTGAGTAATTTTAACTCCCTTAGCTCCAAAGCTTTCAGCATACTTTACAAAGTCAGGATTATGAAAATCCACAGATGAATGATGTCCAAGCTCTATATCCATTTTCCATTTAATTAGTCCATAAGCCATATCTTCCCAGATGAGTATTACAACAGGTATGTGCTCTCTTACGGCTGTTTCCAATTCCGATCCAAGCATCATCATTGCGCCATCACCAACAGCAGCAAGTACTTTCCTCTTTGGATGGGCCAGCTTTACGCCAATTGAACCCGGAAGAGCAAATGCCATTGTGGATAAACCGTTAGAAATCAGGCAAGTGTTGGGCTTGTATGTTGGATACAGTCGAGCCATCCACATCTTTAGGGCACCAGTATCCACTAATACAATATCCGAATCCCCTAACGCCAGGCGAATATCGGATACTATTCGCTGAGGCTTTACAGGAAACGAATTGTCTTTGGACCCCAATTCAAGCTCTTCTTGGAGTAGTTTCTGAATCCTTTGGTTTTCGGCCTTTAATCCTTCTTTTGGGCTTGATCTTTTCCCAAGCTCATCAAGTGCCATCGATATATCACTCTGGATGCCAACTGTAACTGTATAGTGGGTATCAACCTCTGCAGGATAATGGGAAATATGAATAATTTTTTTGTCTGCATTTGGGTTAATTCTTTTAGGATCAAACTCCTGCATATCATATCCAACACATATAAGCAAATCAGACGATTCAAATCCAAAGTTAACATAATCATGATGCATAAAACCAACAGTCCCTAGTGCGTTTTGATGGTTATCTGGAAAAACACCCTTTCCCATAAAAGTGGTTGCCACTGGAATGTGCAGGTTATCAGAGAATCGAATTAGTGCGTCTTGAGATGCGTCTCGAGCGGCACCATGACCTGCCAGGATAATTGGAGATTTTGCCTCATCCAATACCTTGGCTGCACGATCTATTTGTGATGGAGAAGGGGCGCTATCATAAACTTGCGATGGAAACAAGGGATGAAGATCAGACGGTAATGTCATTTCTTCAAGGTCTTGAGGAATGGCTAAATAGCAGGAACCTGGTCGCTCAGACTGGGCAATCT
>JACDHC010000090.1 GCA_013821245.1 Candidatus Nitrosopumilus sp. | reverse complement strand
GAGCAGGGGATATTCAGAATCAGATGCATTGAGCCTTATTGTGGGTGGGTTTATGGAGCCATTTACAAAAGAACTTCCAATGGAATATGCTGTAGAGTTGAACCGAATGGTAAAGATGGAAATGGACGGCTCAGTAGGTTGATCGTCCCTTTATCTCTTTATCTTTTTATCGATAGAACCTAAAAAAGGATTTTATTCTATGATTTCTTTATCTTTAATTTCAAAAGACAATTTTAGCGAAATATTGCCAAGGGGAAACGGTGAACCTGAATGGATATCAAACAACAGGAACAAAGCGATATCTCAGTTTTCCAAATTGCCGTTTGAGGTGTCTCCACTGTATTCCAAATACACTGGATTGACAATGCTTGAGCCTGAAAAAATTTTCTTTTCAAATACCGAATCATCAACCTTGTCTAAAGATCTTAATATCCGACTTGAGGAGATAAAGTCTGCACCAAGCTTAATTATTGTGGGCTCGACTGTTGCACATGTTTATGTTCCAGAGCAGTTGTCAAAAAAGGGTTTAATTATTTCAGATATCCGAGAGGCTTTTGTTAAGCATCCTGAGTTACTAAAGAAACATTTCGATGACAATGCCAATAACTACGGTGAAGACCGTTTTCTGTCATTAGGCTTGTCATCATTTCAATCGGGATTTTTTATTTACATCCCAAAAAACTTGATTGTCCCAGATCCTATTAGAGTGGTTTATTCTTTAAGGGATGATGGAACTTCATCAATTTGCAGAAATGTGGTAATTTCTGACGTTGGGTCTAAAGCAACAATTGTTCAGGAACTGTATTCCTCCACTTCCTCCTCCTCATCCCAAACCATATCTGATGTCTCTGGTGATCATGAAGGAGCACCAGCCAAAAATAAAACACAACAGTGCTATTTTGAGGTTTTAGAATGTGGTGTTAAACCCACATCTGAGCTTGAATTCATAACTTTACAGGCCATGGATTTGTCCACAATTAATGTGTCCAACAGAAAGGCATTTGTTGAACAAGATGGAAAAATGTCCTGGTACTCTGGAATGTTCGGTACGAGCCTGTGCCGATATAAAACCGATAGCATAATGAAGGGTTCGGGTGCATCCTCTGAGGATGTTGAAATAGTGTTTGGGACTGAGAAACAGCTATTTGACATATCTTCTAATTTGGATCATGCCGGCTATGGCACACGTGGCAGGGTGATGGTTAAGTCAATAATGAAAGACGAGTCCAAATCGCTCTTTAAGGGTATGATTAAGATAAGAAAAGACGCGAAAATCTCTGAGGCTTATTTGGCCGGCCATGCGATATTGCTAAACAAGGGATCGCACTCTGATGCGATTCCTGGATTGGAAATAGAAACAAATGAGGTCAAAGCCACCCATTCGGCATCCGTTTCCCAAATCGATGAAGAGCAAATATTTTACTTGATGTGCAAAGGCCTTGATAGGGAAAGTGCTAAACGAGAAATAGTTCATGGTTTTGTAGAGCCTCTTTCAAGAAAAATGGGCCCATTTATTCGTGCGTGGATTAGTTACTTGTTTGAAAACAAGTGGACTGGCAAGCCTCTTTTGCTGAAGACTGATGAAGTTATGGCGCAGATCTTGGAGGTGGAAAAGTCTAGGTATAAAGAAACTGCAAACATATTTGAAAAGCACTATAAATATAGGTAGGAGGCGAATCTTTATCTTTTTTACCATTTACTTAAATTTGTATACAAAAAGGGGGATCTATAGCAATGCCGCCTGATAGTAGTAGCTGGATTGACATTTCAAATTTTCTTAGCCTAAAAAAAGGCGAAATGGCTGAATTTGATTATGAGGACAAAAAGATAATGATCGCAAACATCAAGGGTGACTTTTTTGCCTCTGATAGGGTCTGCACCCATGCCCATGTTGACTTGACCGGCGGGTTTCTAAATGAACCTGAAAAAACTGTTACTTGTCCATTACACCTTTCTTCTTTTGATTTGAAGAGTGGCAATGCGCTTAACCTTCCTGCCGAAGATCCCTTAAAGGTATACAAAATAAAAAAGGAAAAAAACAAACTGTTCATCTCATTTTGATTGGTTTTGTAAATCTTTTTTTAAATAAAAGGGGAAAACGGGATTAAGTGACTAACCAAGCAAAATGATCATCTTTTGCATAGTTGCCAATATTGATGTGGGTCATCATCATTAGTTTAAAGTTGCCAAACTGAACCCAAACGTACGCTGAATGGATGACCTCAATTTTTCTAAACAATAGAACGCTATTACAATACAAAACCACCGAAACTGCAGTTAATTGTGTCAAATATCGCTAATGTGGAAGTTTTGATATTGGTTCTCCTTTTAGTGTTCCTATTTGTCTTAAACATAGTAATAAAACCTGGAGCCTTGTTTTTGTATTTGGGCTTTTGAGAATGCGCCTTCTTTCCCTCAATGTGGTTTTTTTTATTGGCTACTTGTTTGCCCATTTATGGCGAGAGCAAGCCAAAAAAAAGCGTGTTTTTGCATTTGTTTTTTCCAAAGAACGGTAAAAGGCTCTCATAGTCTTTCAAGCATATACTCTAATGCGCCTCTAACCGTGTGTTCTTTTGACTCTAAAAATGCAATGTTTCGTTTTTTTAGCTCCTCTGATGTTTTGGGCCCTAGTGAGACTATTGACTTAATCCCTAACAAACCCATTAGTTTCTGTTCGTCTTTAACATCCGATGGCTGTGGTGTTGGTAACTGGTCATTAGGATGAATATTGGTAACGCTACTATCTGCCATTATTTTAAAAAATGCTCTTACTGATGACGGGCTGGTAAACAAAATGGAGTTTATCTCTTTACGGCAAACAAGGCTTTTAAATTTGGACCATTGGCCTGATTTCCCTATCTTGTTGAATTCCATGGTCCCATAAAAAAAAACCTGGTCCAGACATAAACTGTTGTATTTTTTTGTAATGATGTTGTTTGATTTTTGCGATTCCAAGCTTCTTGGCATTAGTATTTTGACTTTCTCCTTTCCGTTGCCTGTGTCTAGTTTGTCTAAAAACTCTATGATGCTATTTAGGGAAAATTCCCCTTTGTTGTGGGGAGTGGTGGCTAAACTTGCATTAAGGCCATGTTTTTCTATTGCTTTTTTGGTCTTTGGGCCTATTGCGATAAAGTTATTGCTCGTTTTGTTTTTTTTTCGGATATTCTCTAAAATGCTGTTGGCGTTTTTTTCCATATTTACTAAATCAAAAAAAAAGCCAACAGAGCGTGCACTTAGGAACACATAGTAATCATAAAACCCCGCCTCAATCTTTTTTATTGAGTTTGCTGTTTCTGTTGAATATAGGGGAATGGTAACGATAGTGGGCAACGTGATTACGTTGAGCCTTTTTTTCAAATGACCGCCACTACTGTTCTTGTTGTTGTTGTTGCTGTCTTGATGGGGAATGTCTTCCTTTTCTATTTCCTCCCTGGTGATTGCGATGTTTATTATGCTGTCCGTCAATTTTTAGCGTTTGTTTTGTGTTTATGGGGTCGGATCCCTACTGGAATACCAATTAATGGTATCGCTTAGAATTACAGTCTCCCCTATTATTATGATTGCGGGGGGTTTGATGCTTTCGTCTTTTGACTTTTGCACTATGTTGCCTATTTCCCCAGTGACGATTCTCTGGTTGTGTAGGGTACCGTTTTCAATTATGGCAACCTTGGTTTTTTCATTGTTGTTTCCTTTTCTTATGTTGCCTATTATCGTCTCCAGTTTTTCAGTCCCCATGTATATCACCAATGTGTCAACTGCGCCAAGCAGTTTTTCCCATTTTACTATTGGGGTCTTTTTTTCTGGATCCTCATGACCTGTCACAAATGCTACAGATGAGCTGTATTTCCTATGGGTTAAAGGAATGCCTGAATATATTGCGGCACCTATTCCTGAGGTAATGCCTGGTATTATTTCAAACTGGATATTGTTTGACTTTAGAAATTCGGCCTCCTCTCCCCCCCTACCAAAAATAAATGGATCGCCCCCCTTTAGCCTCAACACCTGCTTGCCTTTTTTCGAATACTCCAACATTAGTTCATTTGTTTTGTTCTGATGTGTGGTTGGGTCTCCAATATTTCTTCCAACGTATACTTTTTCAGTTTCTTTTGGAAACAACTGGATTATGTCTTTTCCAATTAGCCTGTCATATAAAATCACGTCAGATTTGTTTATTAGTTCCAATGCCCTGATTGTCAGTAGTTTTGGGTCCCCAGGCCCGGCACCGCAAATAAATATTTTGCCCAAGTTGCCGTCTATTCCAGTTTTGTTAATCTCACTCATTGCGTAATTATTCCTTTTACAATATCATTATCTGTGTCGGTACCATTTTTAACCCATTCGTTTGTTATCTCCATAGCCCCTTTTGAGATAAGGACGTCGCCTGCCTTTTCTCCAAGTCTTTCGGGAAACTCTGTACTGCCTATTTCCTTGATTTTTAGGTATCTTTTCCCATCCAATGAATATACCGCGGTAACCAGTGACATTCTGTCCCCATCTCTATCGGTTGTTGCAAGGGCCCCCAATGGTACGGTGCACCCAGCGCCTATTTTGCCAACTAAAGCTCTTTCTGCTTGGATCTCTTTTCTCGATGGTTTGTGTTCGATTTTTTTTAGAACCTTTGTAATGTTTGAGTCATCCTTTCTACAAACAATAGCTAGCGCCCCTTGGCCCGGTGCGGGTGTGAAGCTTTGAACATTTAGCCTTTGGGTTATATTTCTGTTTAGCCCGAGCCTTTTCATTCCCGCCTCTGCCAACACAATCCCAGTGTATCTGTTTTCTTTTGATTTTGCTATTCTTGTTTCAATGTTGCCCCTTATTGACCTGATGGTTATGTGTGGGTATTTTGTTTTTATTTGAATGGCCCTCCGAATACTGCTTGTTCCTATTATGGAGCCTGATTCTAGTTGGCTTATCCTGTTGTTGTTTATGTTGTTGATAAAGACATCATGTGGTTTTTCCCTTTTTGGCACACAGGCGATATCGAGTTTGTCTGAAAATCCGCCATGCAGATCCTTTAGGCTATGTACTGCAAAATCTGCCTTGTATCGCAACAACAGGTCATTTACTTCCTTTTCAAAAACTCCACCACCGCCATTCTGCTCAATTGCAAAAAATGGGCGTTTGTCTTTGTCCCCTTTCGTAGTCACCATTTCTATTCTGAATTCTATTTCCGGATTTTCTTTTTTCAATAGTTTTATGATCGAGTTGGTTTGATGAATGGCTAGTTTGCTTGCCCTTGTCGCAATTACCAGCTCTTTAAATTTTATCCACCTTTGTTAATGCATTTTCGTAGGATTCGATGGTTTTTTCTATATCTTCCTCATTATGGTTTGCTGATATGAAACATGTTTCAAACTGTGAAGGCGGAATAAATACTCCACTATCAAGCAGCCCTTTAAACAATTCACTAAATTTTGTGACGTTTGACGTTTTTACGTCATGATATCTATTGACCGATCTTTTTGTAAAGAATACTTGAAACATCGAGCCTATCGAGTTTATTGTCAACTCTATTTCTTTATCATGGGCGATATCCTTTATTCCGCTTACTAGTCTGTCACACGTTTTGCCTACCTGTGGGTAAATAATATCTTTGTTTTCGCGTAGGATCTCTAGTGTTTTCAATGAGGCTGTCACCGACACTGGGTTTCCCGCAAATGTGCTGGCTTGATATACTTTTCCGCTAGGTGCTAGTTGTGACATTATCTCTTTTTTTCCGGCAATTAGGGAGATTGGGTATCCGTTTCCCAAAGCTTTTGCAAATGTTGTTATGTCGGATGTTATTCCAAAAAATTCACTTGCCCCTCCAAGCGCAAGCCTAAACCCCGTAACTACCTCATCAAAAATCAAAACTATGTTGTTTTGTTTTGTGGTTTTTCTTACTTGATTTAAATAGTCTTTCTCTGGAAGCACTAGCCCTGAATTAGCTAATACTGGCTCTATTATTACACATGCGATGTCGTTATCGCTTTCTTGATCCTTCTTGATGACTGACTCTAGTGCCTCTATGTCATTATAGGGGATTGTTATGGTTTTTCTTGCGCTTTCATTTAGTATCCCGTCTGTATGCTCTAATTCTGATGCACCAGAACCTGCCTTGTTCAAAACGTAATCGAAAGCACCATGGTATCCACCATCGAATTTGATGATTTTTGCCTTCTTTGTGTATGCCCTTGCCAGCCTGATTGCATGCATGGTTGCCTCTGCTCCTGTATTTGTGATTCTTACCATTTCCGCACTGGGTATTATTTCATTGCATAGTTCTGCCAATTCAACTTCCTTTTCGGTGGGTATGCAGAACAAGCTTCCCTTGTCTATCTGGTTTTTCACCTCCAGTGCAAGTTCCTGATTGCTATGGCCTAAAAAAACTGCCCCATAGCCCATACAATAGTCTATCAATGTGTTACCTTCTTTAGTATATATTTTGCTTCCGTTGCCTGAATCAACAAAAAATGGATATGGCTGAAAAAATCTGACTGGACTGTTAACTCCACCCGGAATTATTTTACATGCCCTTTCAAATAATGCCTTGGATTTGTCAAATATCAAATAGGTTGTGTACTATTCAAAAAAGTTATAATTGTATCGGATTTTTAATTTTTCTTGCATGCAAGAATTTCTGCCATTTTTTTTGCGTGATATGAGATTATGATGTCCGCTCCTGCTCTTTTAATGGATGTTAACAATTCCGTTACTGCTGCGACCTCATCTACCCAATTGTTTATTGATGCTGCCTTGATCATCGAATATTCCCCGGAAACACTGTATGCTGCAATGGGGTGGAGAGAGGTTTGTTTTGCCGTGTATATTAGGTCAAGGTTTGGGATGGCTGGTTTTACCATTAAAATATCGGCCCCCTCCTCCATGTCTGCCATTATTTCCCTGCGGGCTTCCCGTGAATTTGTAAAAGGCATCTGATATGACAATCTGTTCCCAAAGCTGGGTAGCGAATGGGCTGCGTCCCGAAATGGGGAAAAAAATGATGATGCCTGTTTTGCTGAATACCCCATGATCAGTGTGTCTTGATAATCGTTTCTATCCAAGGTGTCCCTTAGTGTTTTTACCTGCCCGTCCATCATAGCTGATGGTGCCACAATATCTGCACCTGCAATTGCGTGACTTAGGGCAATTTTTGAAAGTGTGCTTAGGGTATGATCATTATCGACTTTGTTGTTTTTTATTATTCCGCAATGGCTGTGGGATGTATACTGGCAAAGGCAAACATCGGTAATTACAACCAATTTGTCACCAAAAGCGTCTTTAATCATTTTTGTTGCCTTTTGCACTATGCCATTGTTATCAAATGAGATATCGCCTGTATCGTTCTTTTTTGATGGGATTCCAAAAAGAACTATTGACCTGACCCCTAGCGATACAATCTCCTCTATTTCCTTTAGTGTTTCTCCAATGGGGAATCGGAAAATTCCTGGCATTGATTCTATCTCTATCCTTTCGTCAATCCCTTCTTGAACAAATAACGGAAACACCAAATCCTTGACTGAAAGGTGTGTTTCTTGCAAAAGATCCCTTATTGCCTCACTTTTCCTTAGTCTTCTTAATCTCATTTTTGGAAAAGCGTTATAGCTTCCAGTGAAGTTGTTAATTATGTTTTTGATGTCGTCATTTATGTTGTTGCCTTGACTTTCTTGTATGGTGCTGTCTTCTGCTGCGCTATATTTTTTCATAGTTAAACAACCTCATTGCCAAATTTATCAATTCACTATTGTTCTCATTATCATGGGAAAATTCTTTTCTTAGGTTATTCATTGGCGTGGATAGGATTCCCTCT
>JACDHC010000089.1 GCA_013821245.1 Candidatus Nitrosopumilus sp. | reverse complement strand
CTCCATCAGGGAGTTTGACTTTAGGTTTGACCAAATACGCGGCAAAATGAAATTCTCTTTGCATGCATATGCATTCAATATGTCCACCGCCTTTCTTCTGTACTTTGACAAACTCATTATCCTACCGTTGTTTGGATACGCTGTGTTAGGCTATTATCAAATAAGCCTGCAGTTTTTGTTGTTTGTTGGCATGATACCGATTAGCCTGTACCAATACCTATTGTCCTCTGAGTCAGCCGACACGGAAAAAACAAAGCTTAGGGTTTTAGGTTATGGTGTATCAGTCATACTTGCCCTCTTGCTGTTTGTGGCCAGCCCATGGCTAATCCAAAAATTCTTTCCAAATTTTGAAAACTCTATTGATGCCCTTAGGATAGTGAGTATTGGGATTATGCCCATGACCATGGTATGGACCATAAATTCAAGACTGTTCAAAATAGGCAAAAGCAAGTTTGTAGCTATTGGCTCTGCGATATATTTGTCTGTACAAATCACTCTTATCTACTTATTGGGGCATGCCTTGGGAGTGATGGGGCTTGCAATTGCATTGGACATAGCACTTACCGTCCAGGCGGCTTTTTTGTACTTTTACCAAAAGAGGACAAAAAGGGATTTATTGCAATAGATATGGGCAAACCCTTTGCCTTCATCTAAATAAGATTAAATGCTATGGTGGGAACTGCCTGCATGCTTTGCCCCGACTACCTCCTTTTTTTGCCTATTGGGCATGCCCACAAACAGTTTTAGCCATCCAACCACATAATTCAACTTCAGCTGATTTTTGCGCAGGGAAAAGAATCTTCAAAACTTTTGTACTGCATTTGGACTTGTTTATGGCAAAAGAACAATGTAAAATGCGAATTGGTTAATGGTCAATGCATTTGTTTTTTTTTGTTGACTGCCAGAAAACAATCACAATTGTTATTTGGTTTTGATGGTTTTGCACAGCATTTTCCTGTGCGGAGGTCGGCTAACAATTCATTGTCATAATATGATGGCAGTATGTTGCATGGTATTGGACGCAAACTCGGATCAAAGGTGGTTAGGTGACCCATCACCCAACGTTGGTCTGCGCTGGGCCAAAAAAAAATAGGCAAATCACATTTTGGCACAGGCCTATTTAATCACAATCACCCCTGATGGTACCTCTTTGCTGCGTTTGTTTTGCGAGGTTCCGTAAAGCAATGTTATACTAATCATTCTGAACAAAAACAGAATTATGTTTATAAAACAAAATATCAATAATTTTTAAGGGATGAGCGAAATAAAAATGTGTGATTAAATCCGATTTGTCCTTGGAAGCTCAACAACAAGAACAGCAGCAGCAGCAGCAGCAGCAGCAGCAAAATTACTATATGAAAAAGCTTCCAGAGAACATACCTTCGCTATTGCTTTCTTCTGTTTATGTAGGGGAGAAGAGATCGGTATTCCTAAAGTTTTACAATCCAGAGGATTCCCAAATATACTTTTGGGGCGAGTATTTCATTGATAATGGCAACAAGGTCAACAAACATCAACCCTATTGTTATGTTAAGGAAATGTATGCCGATCAGGTTAAAACGATAGTTAATAAAGAGTCACATAGGTTCAAAATAGAAAAAGTAAAAAAACAGGATGATATCGAGGACAAGGAGATTGATGTCTTTAAAATAATAGCTCCTGACCCCCTTTCAATTGGGGGAACAGACAGTAGCTTTAGGGAAAAAGTTACATCGTGGGAAGCCGACATAAGGTATCACGATAGTTATTTGTTTGATTCCGGTCTTATTCCAGGGGCATTTTATAGCAGAAAAGGCGACAGTTTAGTATTCCACGAGTTTCCAATCCCCAAAAAAGTTGATCAGTATCTTGATAACCTCTTCCAATCCAATTCCCAAAAAAATGACCTGAAAAACAATGAATACGATAAGTTTCTTTTAAAATGGTCCCGATTGCTAAACCAACCAATCCCCGACATCAAAAGAATATCCTTGGATATAGAGGTGGATTCCGAAGAGGGGCGAATGCCTACCGCAAGGGACCACGACAAAGTCATATCGGCAGTTGGTTTGTCAGCCTCCGATGGGTTTAGAAAGGTATTTGTCCTAAAAAAAAATTCCGATTATGATCTCTCAAAGTTAGACACAGCGACAGTGGAACTGTGCGATAGCGAAAAAGAGTTAATACTAAAAGTCTTTGCCGTGATTCAAAGTTATCCTATCGTCCTAACCTTCAATGGTGATGATTTTGACTTGCCTTACCTTTATGCCAGGGCACAGGATCCAGAAATAGACCCCGCCACCAGAAAGCCCATAGACAAAGAATTAATACCCATTTTGGTAAAAAAAGAATCCTACATAAAGAGGGGTATTCAGGCAGACCCTGTATCGTTAAAATTTGGAATACATATCGATTTATTTAGGACTTTCCAAAACAGATCAGTCCAAAACTATGCATTCAGCCACAAATATTCGGAGTTTACCCTAAATGCGATTTGCGAGGCTCTCCTAAATGACTCCAAAATAGATTTTGACGGAAACATAAGCGACCTTCCTATTGAAAAGCTGTCTGAATACTGCCTCAAGGATGCGGACTTGACCTTCCGCTTGTCGTCATTTAATGATAATCTGCTCATAAAGTTGTTAATTATAATTTCCAGAATATCCAGGATGTCTATAGAGGACATTACAAGGTTTGGGGTGAACCAATGGATTAGGTCCATGATGTTCTATGAGCATAGGCAGCAAAATATCATCATACCCAGGAGGGAAGAATTACAGCAAAAGGGGACATCCTCTACCGTTGCCATCATAAAAGAGAAAAAATACCGTGGTGGCCTTGTGGTTGAGCCCGTTTTGGGAATACATTTCAATGTTGTGGTTGTAGATTTTGCCAGCCTGTACCCAAGCATAATTAAGGTTCACAACTTATCCTATGAGACAGTTAACTGCCCTCATGAAAAATGCCGCACCGACCCAAACACTCACATTGAGCAGACAAACCATTGGGTTTGTAAGGAAAAACGGGGTATGACATCTGTCCTGATAGGGACCTTGAGGGACCTGAGGGTTAACTATTACAAGTATCTTTCAAAGGATAGTTCGTTATCCACAGAGGATAGGCAACTCTACGGGGTAGTTAGCCAAGCCATCAAAGTTATATTAAATGCAACCTATGGTGTCATGGGTGCGGAAATATTTCCCCTATACTGTTTGCCTGTGGCCGAGGCAACCGCCGCAATTGGAAGAATTACCACCACCAAAACCATAAAAAAATGCGATCAAGATAACATTTCGGTTGTATATGGGGACACAGACTCTCTCTTTCTAAAAAACCCATCTCAAGATGGGTTGAACACCATCTCCTCATGGGCAAAAAAAGAGTTGGGCATAGATTTGGAGATAGATAAAAGATACAGGTATGTTGTTTTCAGCGCATTAAAAAAAAATTACCTCGGTGTGTTGGAAGATGGCACTGTGGACGTAAAGGGACTGACAGGAAAAAAATCCCACACCCCTCCAATCATTAGGCATGCTTTCTATGACATTTTGAATGTGCTAAAGGATGTTTTTTCTGAAAACGATTTTGAAAAGGCCAAAGAAAAAATAAAGAAAATAGTGCAATCCATTGCGGAAAACCTGGAAAAAAAAATGATTTCCCTTGAGGAGTTGAGTTTTAATGTCATGGTGAACAAATCCCCAAGCAACTATGGCATTAAATCCTCAGAAAAGAGAAGCGACAAATCCGTTTCCCTTGATGGCAAGGAAAACGAGATAGAGAACATTAAGGGAATACCGCAGCACATAAAGGCCGCAAAACAACTGGTGGATATGGGAAAACAGGTAAAGGCCGGTGACATCATCTCATATGTCAAAACCAGGACTTTGGATGGTGTAAAACCCGTGGCATTAGCCAACCAAATGGATATTGACACTGAAAAGTACCTGGAGACAATGGAGTCCACATTTGACCAAATTCTATCGTCATTGAATTTGAATTTCAAATCAATTATTGGAAAACCGCGTCAGACAAACCTGGATGAACTGTTTTGGAGTTAACCCAAAATCCCCAGTTTTGTAAAACAGCAATTAGGCACACTGGTTAAAATGGACGATCTCTCATTATTGGACAACCTCTTCATAAAGCCTGAACACACAAACTCAAAATGCTGTTTTTGTGATGTTCCAAAACCGATATCCTTTCGGGAATCAAATGTGAATGTGATTGGTCTTCCAATAGACATTACCACCACATTTGGCAAAACAGCTTCCTTTGGCCCCGAATCCATTCGAATAACCTCTGCAAATCAGATAGAAACACTAGTCTTTGAAAAAAACCTCGAGGTTTATGACAATTCCCTAATATATGACATGGGTGATTTACTTTTGGCAGCCACCAAAAAAAATGTTGACATTAACAACAAAAATGAGATAAAGTCATTCTGGAATGAGTTTGATAGTCAGGTTTCAAAAGTGATACCGCTTTTGTTGGAACTTGACAAGAAACCTGTGTTTTTGGGTGGGGAGCATACAATCACTTATTCCCTGTTCAAAGAGTTTTCAAAAAAAAATCCATTGCTGTTGCATTTTGATGCCCACAGGGATCTAAAACCGATTTACAATGGCATGGAAATTTGCCATACCACCCCGTTTTACCATTTGGTAAATGAAGGGTACATAAAAGGTCATGACCTGGTACAGATAGGAATACGACAAGCCGATAAAGGCGAAAATCAATTTGCGGCAGACAATGGAATCACAACCTTTGATGCTTGGCATTGCCACAACTCATTTGCCTCAATAATTGATTGGATCAAATCAAAGTCCCGAAATAGAAATATCTACATCTCTTTTGATATTGATGTGTATGACATCTCATATGTCCCCTGTACAGGAACACCAGAACCGTTTGGGTTAAACCCTTTCCAAATTTGTGAGATAATCGATAACATTGATGAATCCTCCAGTCTAGCTGGAATGGATTTTGTAGAGACTGGCTTAAAAAACGGAGATTACAGGGAGGGGGCTTTGGCAACCAATACCCTGTTGAGAATACTGACCCATAATTTTATAAAAAACTCATAAGATTCGGTTTGTTGGTGCCAAAACATAACTTGCACATAAATATAAAGCACTGGGTGTGACCGTCATCACATCATTATTTTTGGCCGGGCCGATAGAAATTCAGGAAGGTTTATTGGTAGAAAAGGCTTGTCTTTAACCATGTTCTTTATTGTTTTTTGGATTTCCTCAGCCGTTAGTTCCTGATTGCTCTTATTTATCCTGTCTCGAATAGAGATGATGTTGTTTGATGCTTCCTTTTTGCCTATGATTGCTATGTAGTGAATCCACTCCATTTCCGCCTCCCTTATGCGTTTGGATAGCGATTCGTCCCTATCGTCAATATCAACACGGATGTTGTTTTCTTTAAGGTAATTGCTGACTTCTACACATTTTGGGATAAAATCTTTGTCCACCGGAATCAACCTTATCTGAGTGTTCATTAGCCACAGTGGCAAATGGGGAGTTTTTCCCTCTTTCATTAGTTGGGCGGATTTTTCCAATAGTGCAAAAATCACCCTTTCGATAGCTCCGCTAGGTGAGTTGTGCAAAATTATTGGATTTTGTTTTTCACCATTCTCATCCACAAACGTGATTCCATAACGCAATCCGTTTTCAATGTCAATCTGATCTGTGGATAGGGCGGAGGCCTTTCCCAAATTATCCAAGTAATTAAATTCCCACTTTAGCACAAAATAAAAGAATCTCTCTTTCCACATCTCTACCAATATTGGCTTTTTAATCTTCTGGCAAATCTGTTTGATAAAATCCTTGTTGTTTAGATAAAATTCCTCTGTAAACCTTATCGCCATCTCAAGATCATCTGACAGTGAGAGACCAATTTCCTCAATAACTGAAATCGACAACTCCAATCTCCTCATAAACTCCTCTTTTGACTGTTCCATATCCTTGCAAAATGCGTGACAATCTGGCATACTAAATGCCCTTAATCTCCTTAAACCAACAAGTTCTCCGCTTTTCTCCCTTCTAAAACTATACCTTGTAAGCTCGTACAGCTTTAAGGGCAAATTTTTATAGGAAATTTGAAAATCCTTTGCCATCAGGAACTGGCCAAAACACGCTGCAAAACGAAGGAACAGCTCTTTTTGGTCGGATTTAAGGTTGTATTGTCTTGCGGGGAACCTGTTGAAATAGCTCTCCATGGACGGGTGATGAGAGTCGTACATTATGGGAGTCTCAACTTCCATCCCTCCATATTGAGATACTTTTTTTGTTATGTGTTGCTCCAAAAGGGATTTCATTAACCTGCCTTTTGGATAAAACCTCATGTTTCCAGGGTCAGAGGCCGGCTCATAGTCTGCAATCCCCAATTTTCTCATTAGTTTAACGTGCGGTGGTTGTTCATCTACTGTTCTTTTCTTTAGCAGCTCATAGTTTAATAACGCTTTCAGGTTGTCATCATTTTTTTTGTACTTGTAATCTTTGTGTGGTACCATATTGCCATCAGTGTCCAAAACAAACCAAAAAGATTTCAAGGAGCTTTCTGCAGATAGGGCATTTGAGGTTGAGGATAGGGTGTCACCTTCGCTCTGTTTTATTTGGTTACTGTTGGTCACGCCTTCTATCTTTTTTGTAAACGCTTTAGAGTTCTCAGCTAAAGGATGCCCTTTGATTTTTAGGTTTAGTTCTTTGGTCCAACCAAACGGCGCTCTGGTTACCCTTACATCCCCTAGGCTTTCTTTTAGTTCTTTTTCAATTTTCCTTATCAGATTGTACGCATTTTGAGGGGATTCCAAATTTGAACTCAGATGCGAATAGGGATACAATAAAACTGAATCGCACCTGATTTTATCCAAATAAATTTTAACTTCATTTATAAAGTCTTTGATTATCAGTTCGTCATTGTCGTCTTTTTCTATAGACATCAAAATAACAACGGATTCCTCGATTCTCTTTTTTTCTTTTGTGATGCCATCTTCGGCTTCTTTAATTTCGGTATTAACGGGATAATATTCTACATAATCAACATGTAATTGTAAAACTCGCATAACTAACTATTTAAAATAATTCAGTTTGATATAATCCATACTCATTTAATGCAATGTGTGAGTAATGTTTTTTATTGGATTTTGCAGGGATATGTTATGGGGATAATAGATGTAATTGTTGCATGTTCTTTCGATGATTCTCAAGAATACTGCACATATGATAATCCTTTCTATTTCCAAAATGAATTGATGGGGTATTCATTAATGCTTATCAATTCAAAAAACTCTGAAATAAATGGATCAAGGGGCTTTGGTCATATGGAGGGTTTGATTGAGAGGGTTATATCTCATGAGGCTATACATGTGGCCATAAAAAAATTGGAGGGCCAAGGTATATCCGATAAATTGGATGATTTGGAAATCTTTTTTCCTCTTGGGAGGGGTAAAACGCACATAATTAAAATGAATTTTTTAGGCTATGCAAGTGATAACACGGGTTTGATAACCGTTAATTGATAAACTCTGTAATTTTGTAATTTTTTGACTCCTTTACCAATCCTATGATTTCCTTTTTGAAAGAAATGTTTTGCTTTATTCCCGAAAAGTTTTTGATGAAGTCTATCTCATCGTCAAATAGGGTGGGTTCGTAGTTAAAGATCTGGTTGTAAATTAACTTTTGGTTTATTTTTTGGATGTTTCTTAGGTTTCTGTACAAATTGTTATAATTGATGTCTACTTTTGATTTCTCAAGTGCTCTTATGAGATTGACTTTATTTATGTTTAACAGGCTGTCTGTAAATACCC
>JACDHC010000088.1 GCA_013821245.1 Candidatus Nitrosopumilus sp. | reverse complement strand
TTCCAAGACAGCAAAACAGGAAACCATCCGCCGAGGATATGTACCGCATTTACCGTACAAGAGAAAAAGAGGGGAGATCAAGACAGAAACACAAAAGATGCCAAATCGAAAAAAACATCCTGCCGATAGAAGATGGATAGTGGAGAGAACCAACTCATGGCATAACCGATTCAGGAAACTGTACACAAGATATGAAAAGAAAGCAGAGAACTATCTTGGGTTGGTACAGTTCTCATGTTGTATCATCATGTACAGAAAGATAATTTTGGGATAGGCTCTTAGTAATTGGACCAAACTTTGTGAAAATTTTCACCATCATTATTAAATCATAACAATAGTGTATCGGCTCTGTTCATTTAAGCATTTTCAATTCACTGTTATGATAATCTACAAACAGATTCAACCAATTCTTTACGTGCTTTAGTTTGCAGTTCTTTATTCTGCAGTTCTTTATTCTACAGGGAAAGTAGTCATCAAAACTTTCTGTCCTATCCTTGATATACTGCATTGTCCTTTCCATGAGACTTTTCTCAAAGGGGGAATGGATATGGTGATCGAGTTTTAAGAACCTGCAATCCTGTGGATACCAGGTGCCTCCAACAGTTGATACCGGGTGTTTTCCATAAGTATTAACCAATCCTGCGATAAACCTCTCAGCAACAAACATGTTTCTCTCTTTGGATATACTTAGTGCGAGAATTTGCTTGTTTTTTGGCTCAATTGCAACCCAGAGCCATGTGTATTCTGAGCCAGCCTTTATCAATGTCTCATCGACGATAACTCGAATATCTTTTTCCTTCTTGACGATATCTTTTAAGGTCGATACTTCTGAATCCAGTTCCAGATTGAAACGTGATTTCGCTTGATAAAGCAGGAAAGCCTTTCTGAAACCCGTCTTAAGGACAAGCCTGAAAAATATAAGTACAATCCATAACTAATGTATGATGAAGGTGTTCTGTTTCTGATATTCATACAAGAAATAGGGCATCTACAAGCTATAGATCTATCGTTAAGTGAACAGAGCCAGTGTATCAAATGTTAAAATATCCATTTAATTATATACTTAAATATCAATATCAAAGAATTGAGAATAAATCAAATTATAAAATAATTGATATAACCGAATATTATAATGGATTTTATTCGAAATTATTTTCAAAATTTATGTATGACAGATCGTAAACCATAATATTTTTCTGTTGTTATCATAGCTTTTTCGATATCATCAAGTGAAAATCTATGGGTTATCATTTGGGATAAATCTATCTCCTTGGTAGATGCAATTCTAACTGCATCTGCAAGCATTTCAGGTGTGGCACTAAAACTTCCTGCAATTGAAATTTGATTGTAATGTATCCAATTAGGATCTATTGCTACCGGGCTTTTTCTTTTTGATATACCTGCAAAAATTATAATTTTTGAATTTTTACTTGATATTTTTATTGCAAAATCTAAAGCTGCTGGATCACTAGTAGCAATGATAATTACATCAGCACCTATTCCTTTTGTAAATTCCAAAACTTTATCCAGTATTGTTTTTATTCTAGCGATGTCGTGATTTTTAGGAAAAGAAAGTACCATATCAGATCCCATAGATTTTGCTTTTTGCATTCTTAATGGCACCTTGCCAATTATACCAGTGGATTTTGCACCAAAAAATTTTTTGGCTAATTGTAAATTAATTAGTCCTATTGGCCCATCTCCTATTATTACAACTGATCCTATTTCTTTTGTTGATGGAACTATAAGATTATTAAAAGCATTTAGACAACACGATAGTGGTTCAAGTAATGATGCTTCTTCATTACTTAATTTATCAGGTATAGGAACAAGTCCACCAATCATTACTGTATTTGGTGGTACTCTAATATACTCTGCAAATCCACCATTTATTGTCGATCCTATTTCTTTCAGGTTAATGCACATATTATACTGTTCATTATTACAATACCAGCAATTAAGACAAGGTACTAGTGGCGAAACTGCCACTCTGGATCCAATCTTAATGGTTTCCTTGTTAAAGTTTGTATTGTTCTGAATTACTTCACCACAAATTTCATGGCCTAATATAATAGGTGGTTTTACCTTACTATGTCCATTCCTGAATACTTGGGCATCGTATCCACATACTGAACATGAATTTACCTTTAGTAGCACCATTTTCTCATTTTCGGTACCTTGGGGTAATTTTAGCTCTCTGATATGCATAATATTTGGCCCAGAAAATACAGCCGCACGCATTAAACCCTGTGATAGTGGTAGCAATAATAGTATATTTTTACTAAATATTGTATTTAAGAAATTAGATCTAATTTTAAACAATAAAATTGTACAATATTATTGTACTAAAAAATTGTACAAAAAAGTATTTTAATGTTTATAACTTAAAAAGTGAAAAGTATCTTTAGAATGAAACATTACCAAAAAAAAGGAGGAGATTTTTGGTAAGGCTCGTTGATCCCCACATTCATATGTATTCTAGAACTACGGATGATTATGAACTAATGTCAAAAGCTGGAATAGAAGTTGTAGTAGAACCATCTTTTTGGTTAGGAAGTCTTAGAACATCAGTTGGGACGTTTCTTGATTATTGGGAGCACATAATAACTTTTGAAACCAAAAGAGCTAAAGAATATGGAATCTCGCATTTTGTATGTATATCTATTAATCCAAAAGAATCCATCAATAGACCGTTAGACATGGAATCTATAGAACCAATGATGAAGTATCTTGATAGGGAAAATGTAGTTGCAGTAGGAGAGTTAGGATATAATCTAATTAACGATTTGGAAGAGGAGATTTTTGTTAAACAAATGGAAACAGCAATAGAAAAGAACATGTTAATCATGATACATCTACCTCATAATAATAAAAGAGAGGGACTAGTAAGAATAGAAAATTTAATGAATAATAATTCAAAAATTGGGAAATATGATAGAAAGAAAATTTTAATAGATCACAACACAGAGGAAACAATAAAAAATGTTCTGGAAATGGGAATGTATGCCGGATTGACGGTTTACCCATTTACAAAGCTATCGACTGAGCGCGCCATAAATATAATTAAATTTTTTGGCTCTGACAATATTATGATAAATAGCTCAGCTGATTGGGGTCCATCAGATCCTTTGAGTGTACTGACTGTTTCAAGAGAAATGAGAAAAAAGAACATAAACAGAAATGATATTGAAAATGTTACTTTTTTCAATGCATATAAATTTTATAAACAATCTTCAAGATTTACATGGAGTCCTTAGGAATGTATAGTTATAAAAATGTAAATCAGATAAAACTAACAATAATCGTAATATCAATAGCGTTTACATTAACAACAATTGAAATAATAAGCAGTCACACAACATCGGCAGAAGAACACATAAAACAACGTAGCATTCAAGATTTGATAGACAGAAATGATTCGTTTTCTGCATATTTACAAGGAACTCTAAAGTTTACAGACTGCGATATTTTTTATAATAGTATTAATGGAACTATGAATTTTACAAATTGCAAAGTTAAAAACGAATAATTAACTTTTTCAATTCATGTATGTGAGACATTTGTCAAAGACCCATCATCTTATTGTTCCCACTATTATTAGAAATTACTTTTTTTGATAGATTTGAGTATGCATTAGTCTTGGGCAATAATGGCATAAACTACTTAAATTAACTATTGCTAATGGCTGTTATTTTAAGGTGGTTGTTATCAGATATTTTGATTCAATAATTGTAATATCTTCTGGAAGATCATCAAAATCTAATTCATTTGCTATACCTGATAAATTATTATAATATCAGGTGAAATAATTTGATATGATATGAACATTGAATTTATAAATTAGAAATAGGGCAATACCATTTAAAGGTATTGGGTACAGGAATCAGAATATTTGGAATTATTTTCAAATATTAGATATACATGTATCTATTTTTTAGTATTCCATCTCATTATCATTTAAATAAAAAATATAGAGAACGTTTTGTTTATTGGTCTGTTTTATATGCTGCTTGCGGCTCTAGAAACTACTTCAGAAAGTGCTGGGTGAATGTGAACAGTATTGGCAATGCTGGCTATTGTGCCATCTCCTGTTCTCATAGATATTATCACCTCATGAATAAGAACAGACGCATCGGTTCCAATGATATGACAACCCAGGATTTTTCTATCGTTTTTATTAACAAGGAATTTAACAAATCCATCTTTATCCTGAATTGCTTCACCCATTCCTGTCTGAATGTATGGGTATGTGGACTTTAGATACCCAATGCCTTTTTTTCTTAGTTCCTGTTCTGTAAAGCCAACACCTGCAACCTGTGGCGAGCTAAATACAGCATGCGGCATTGCGGTATAATCCACTTGCCTCTTTTCATCATAGTTTATAATATTACCATAAGCATATTTGGCCTCAAGATTTGCATTATGCTTAAGTTGATACCTACCAACAACATCCCCCAAAGCAAAAATTCCTTTCGAAGTTGTTTCAAGGTATTCATCAACTTCAATGAAGCCTTTTTCACTTGTCTTTACGCCAGTTTTTTCCAACTCAAGGGAGGATGTGTTAGGGACTCTCCCTGCAGAGACAAGAACTTTGTCTGTGTCAAGCTCAATCTTTTTTCCAGATTTGTTATTTGCAGTCAGGTGAAATGTGACCTCATCATCATCATTACCATCATTCATACTGTTTTTTGTAACTGAATCCATTTCGTATCCTAAAAACACATTATACTTTTTACTAAAAACCTCTGTGAATTTTTGCGATATTTCTTCATCCTCATTTGGAATCAGAACATTGTTACGCTGTATTATGTTAATTTTTGTTCCCAAGCTACCAAAAAAGTGTGCCAGTTCGCAAGCTATATACCCTCCACCAATAAATGTGAGGGAATTGGGTTGCTTTTTGAGGCGCAATGCTTCATTGCTCGTGATAAACACGCCTTCCTCGAGACCCTTTATTTTTGGAATGTTAGGCCGTGTTCCAGTTGCAATGACGATTTTTTCTGCGGTAATGATTTCATCCGGTTTATAATCATTTTTTTCCTCTTCTTCTGTATAAAATGCGATCTCCTTCTTTCCAACAAACTTGCATTCTTTTGTAAATAGCTTTGGGTTATCTGTTTGCAGTAAGTCCTTTTTTATGCTATCTGAATCAGAATCTGTAATTCCATTTACTCTTGCCATTATTTTCCCAAAATCGACAGAATACCCATTGTTTATCTTTATACCAAAAACTTCTGCATTTCTTATTGTTTCAGCTATATCAGCGCTATGTATTAGTAATTTAGAAGGTATGCACCCTCTATTCAAGCATGTTCCACCCAGTCTGTCTTTTTCAATGATTGCTACCTTGAGACCATGTTGAGCCATAGCGCTGGCAACATCTAGGCCTGATCCTCCACCAATGACTATAAGATCAAATTTTTGCAAGCATAACTTATTGTGTTTTTCGCATAATAACTTTTAGATAGAATATAGTACAACTAAAATATAGTGTATTATTGTACCATAAGATTTTATAATAAAGAATCACACTTTTAATATATATTACTAAATAAAGTAATTAAATGTCGTCTCAAAATGAAAAACCATTTAAATGTACAAAGTGTGAAGGATTTTCCTTTAACTCAAAGGAAGAACTAACCCAACACGATTTGGAACATCATACAAAATAATTATATTTGACCTATAGAAATAAAACAATACCCTATTTTTTCAGAAAATCTGTCTAACACTATGGTAGATTATTAATTAATATGACATTTACGGAAAAACAGCAATATAAATTGAATCTTGTATACAAACGTAAATGGATATACTTGAAATCCTTTTCTTAAAGAGTCATATTATAATAGATATCGTTATTGTTTGATTGATACCACATAGTATTATAGGAACTAACCATTATAATTTATTTTCACCCTTAATACCTAATTACGTCATTATTATGTCAATCAATTTGGCTCCGATATATCCAAATAAAAGAATAAACATAGGAAAAGATTAATTTAAAGCAAAATAAGAACAGTCAATTCACCAAAACAGTGTTCTTTAAAAAATTTTATTTTGAATGTTATTTATCTTTGATATTGTATAACTCTCTATATGATGTAATGTTTGTGTCTGGTTTGTAGGTATGGAACACATTAGAATCATTTCTTAAGCTTGGTGTAAACTGTTTTTAAAAAAAAGTCTTTTTTTTTAATATGGATTGTGCTGTGAAAAATATAAATATGTAATTTAATAAATGGACCGATGGATATCCGCTATAAACAGTGGGTTATCCAAATGTAAATGAGTAAATTTGGAAGCCCTTCCCTTAACATCAATTACAATTGAGTGCGCACCATAGTCATCATGTAATGCAAGGTTGTATAGTCTCTATCCATCAA
The DNA here is from genome assembly GCA_013821245.1 of Candidatus Nitrosopumilus sp. Lineage (GTDB taxonomy): Archaea > Thermoproteota > Nitrososphaeria > Nitrososphaerales > Nitrososphaeraceae > Nitrosocosmicus. Next base: position 1,468 of record JACDHC010000088.1, on the reverse strand, counting down.
TATTAAATGACCCATCCTGTTTTAAATCCACTTAACATTATTGATGATGATTTTTACGATTCTTTCTCTATCAAGTTTTGAGTTCCGCACTACCAAATAGAACCGAAAATGCTTTACACCATATCAAGACCGTATTATATTTTGATAAATCGGTATCAGAAGGAATATTGTAATTTTGATTTCCGTTATTGGCTTTTAATTTCCCAAGATTAACAAAGTCTGAAGCACCTTTATCTGTTGATAGGTAAACATACAGGTCAGGTCCATTTGTGACCTTTAGATTTTCCAATCTTAAGATATTGCTATTACTAGATAATGGAATTATCTTTGCTAAACCTTCCGCATTATGAATACCATCATTAACCCCTACAAATGTTGCTGTTTCTGATGATTGATTTGATTCAGTCGCCATATTGATATTTAGACTATCATCCATTCTACTATTATTCCCCAATTCTGCAAACTGAACCAACATATGGTTTTTTTGTTCATTTGTCATATTTTTTACGGTTTTTACTCTTTCATTCTCACTCATTTTATTGAACTCTTCAAATGCGACAGAAGAGTCGGTATTCATTGGAAGTGGTTCGTTTATTGTTGTTGATATGAACAATGGCGAAACCAAATAGACTGTTACTATTATTACTAATATGCCTATAATCAAGTAAATAAGTCTCTTTACATTGTCTTTGTTCAATCATTTACTAATAATTAAAGTTCCAATTAAAGATTTCAAAGTTTTAAGATATTCCATAAGTTTAGAATATTGGGTAAAAAATTGTAATTTTAAAAAAGGTTTTATTCACAGTTATTGGCCCATAATAAGAACAAAAGTCCTAACAAAATAGTTTAGTGAAATAGATTGATTGGTTTTGTATACATGTCAGATAGTCATGGGTTTGTACTTGTTTTTAGTAGTAAAATATTAGGGATATGGCAGATTACAATTAATACAGATAAGATCTACTTTGGATGGCTGTTGTCGATTATCCATAGGTAAATTGCATATATCGCATACAAATTCTACTATCGGAATCTTTGCTGTGTCCATGTCTAAATAATTGGTCTTGTCACTAATTATCTTCAGGTTTTCTAGTTTGAGCTTGTGATACGGCATTACTTTTTCGGGTTTTCCTCCCCTAAATTTGTTATATTTCTCCAAGTAATTTTGAATGTCTCCATCGACAGACATCATTTAACTATCTAAATCATAACCTTTATAATCCTACAGATGCTGCTTCTAAAACTGTCCAATGCTTTGAAAATCCTACTTTGTTGAACTGGCCGAATTCTGGCATTTGTATCTTTTATTATATTATAACCTCTAAAGTTATCTAATGTTAAGATACATAGCCATATTTCTAGTTGGGTACACTAAAAGAACACACTTAAGTATCTAACACTTTTAACTTGTCACAGTTTCCAGCAAATAATCTCTATGCATACAATACTGAAAGCGAGATTATTT
>JACDHC010000087.1 GCA_013821245.1 Candidatus Nitrosopumilus sp. | reverse complement strand
TAAATAATCATACCAATAATGATTTTTATTGTTATTTGTTGTACGTCCAGACATAGGTGACATTATAGCTTACAGACATGGGTTACACTTCTGTTGTTGGCAGGAAGTGAATCCATATAGAAATAGAAGGAAAATTTAATCTAATACATGAAAAGGAATGGACTGGTGAGACTGTATCCAATATTTGCAAAAGATACGGTACATCCCGAAAGACGTACTACAAGTGGAAGAACAGGTACAGACAGAAGGGGGTAGAAGGTTTATCCGATCTCTCTAGGAGACCCCACACCATCAAGTACAAGAAGATAACATCTGAAATAGAAGAAACAATACTCGATCTTAGAGTAACCAAGAGATTTGGCTGCAGTAGGATAAAGTTTAGACTAAAGAGGACCATTGGATTGTCGTTAAGCACCAGAACCATATACAAGATGCTAAAAAGACATGGTCTTAACATCTTGTACTGTCAGTCCAAGATAAGTAAGATCTACAAGCGGTTTGCCATGAAAAATCCTAATGATATGGTGCAAATGGACATCCTTGGTCCTTTCTATCTTAACAATTCTGGTACAAAGAATTATTTCATCAGCTGTTTGGATGACTGCTCTAGGAAAGTAACAAGCAGATGGTCTGAAAGAAAGAGGTCAATAGATGTTCTCAATGTGTTAGAGGATTGGATAATGAACAATGGTAAGCCCAAGACTGTGATGCATGATAACGGAAAGCAGTTTACATCTAAAAGCTTCAAACATTTTCTTTTACACAATCATATCGGAGATAAGCGAATACCTAATTTTTATCCACAAATGCAAGGAAAGATAGAAGCATATAACAAAATAGTAAGGAATGAGTTTCTAGCGTTAGAGGATATTCTAAATATAGACGATGGTAAACTAAGGTATGACATGTTTGTCAAAGCGTACAATGATACTAGAGAACACGGCGGAATTAATGGTCATACTCCATCTGAGATGTTTCTACAAAGTTTAATTACATCTACCATACATACGAAAACTAAGCAACATGGTGTAACCCATGTGGGTAGTCAAAAATGTAACCTATCTATGTAAGTACAACAATTATTTAACTTTTTTATTATCAATGTTTAACTATCATTATGGTTCTGACTATGACAGGACAACAAAAAGGAAGTTACATTACCAGTTAAGAATTGCCTACTAATTCATTTAGGTATTAATCAAAGCTGCAACTGTTTGCGGACCAAGAAAATTCCCGGTAGTACGGAGCTTCTGACCATTACAATTAATCCCTTTAAAAGGGAGAGATGTTACCAATCCGATAATGGAACCCGAAATTATAACAGCAGGATTAGTTACATATATTGAATTATAGCGTTTGAGAGACATCACACATAACCGATAAGAGATGAAATAAGATTGAAAATACAATATAAAATTAAATACAAATGAAACACAATAAAAGCATGACAATAATTCAAACAAGTAGAGACATTAATACCCAAATGGACAGGTTATGGAATATCATTTCGGATGTGGATAAAGACCCAAATTAGTGGCATGGAACAAGATCAATAAAAAATACAAAAGCAGAAGGTAACATTATAGAAAGAGAAACCACAATGTCATTTAAAGAATCAGAATGTAAAGAAATAGTAACACTTTATAATAAAAACCAAATAACAACAGAAATAACCAAAGGTCCGATAGTTGGGGGGAAAAAAATAATAATATTAGAAAAAAGTGATAAGAGCAATACACGAATAAACGTAAAATGGGATATTCGTGTGAAAGGATTAATAGGGCTGTTTACAATTATTGTAAAAAAGCACATTTTTAAAGGAACTGAAGAGGCTCTTAACAGAATTACATACAAGGTAAGAGAAGAGAAAACATAAGTCATCTTTATGATAAAGACGCCATCATTTAGAAAAAACAATTCAATAACAATAACTACAAATGGAAATCAAATAATACAGTGTATAAAATTAATTAAAATTAAGCTAACGCACTTGACTTCCAATATTCTTATCTAAATCATTACTAGTTTTTTTTAAAATTATTTTCAGTTTATCATTTGCCTGGATAAAGTGATTTAAAGTTATTCTAAATTTTTCTAAATCACGTCTTTCTATTTTGGAAGTAATATTTTGTTCTTTATTTTTGTACTGACCTTTTACAAAATCTCTCAATGCTATTACGGAGGCAGAATTAACTAATCCTTCAATTTCTGCACCAGAGAATCCAACAGTCAATTCCAACATTTTATCAATTAATAATGATTTATTATCTATTGGTTTCTTTTTGACATGTATTTCAATTATTTGTTTTCTTGTATCCATATCAGGAATAGGGATTTCTATAACTTTATCAAATCGACCAGGCCTGAGCAGTGCATCGTCTATCATATCAAGTCTATTTGTTGCACCAATAACAACAACTCCATTAAGAAGTTCTAATCCATCCAGTTCAGTTAACATTTGACTTATCATCCTTTCAGTTACACCTGATCCTAATGTTTCGGATCCTCTTCTTTGAGCTATTGAATCAAGTTCATCGAAGAATATTATACATGGGGACGCTTGCTTTGCTTTTCTGAAAACCTCTCGTATCCCCTTTTCTGATTCTCCAACCCATTTTGACAGTAATTCAGGCCCTTTAATGCTAATAAAATTGGCCTCAGAATTAGACGCAACAGCTTTTGCTAGCAAAGTTTTTCCTGTTCCTGGAGGACCATAAAGAAGAATTCCTTTTGTTGGCCTTAGGTCTGCAAGATCATACAGTTCAGGATATTTTAACGGCCATTCAGTCATTTCCACCAACTCTTGTTTTGTATCCTTTAATCCACCGATATCATCCCATTGAGTAATGGGTCTTTGAATTTGAAATTCTCTGATTGCTGACGGTGATACATCTTTTAATGCATTAGCAAAATCAGAATTTGTGATAATCAATTTATTTAAGGACTCTTGGGGAATTGGAGACTGTTCAATATTAATTTCAGGTAGGATTCTTCTTAGGGATCTCATTGCGGCTTCTTTTGTCAACACCTCCAGATCTGCGCCAACAAATCCATGAGTAATATTTGATATCTTTGACAAATTCACATCTTCGTTTAGAGGCATTCCCTTGGTATGGATATGGAGGATCTCCATTCGGCCTTGTTCATCAGGAATTCCTATCTCTATTTCCCTATCAAATCTACCCGGCCTTCTAAGAGCAGGATCAATTGCATCTTGCCTATTGGTAGCCCCAATTACTACCACTTTACCCCTTGATTGAATTCCATCCATCAGCGTCAACATTTGTGATACTATTCTTTTTTCTACCTCCCCAGTTACCTCTTCTCTTTTAGGCGCTATAGAGTCAATTTCATCGATAAATATTATGGATGGAGCATGTTCTTGAGCCGCCTTGAATGTGTTCCTTAACCTTTCTTCACTCTCTCCGTAAAATTTACTCATTATTTCAGGGCCGCTGATAGAATAAAAATGCGCATTTGTTTCATTGGCAACCGCTTTTGCAAGCAAAGTTTTACCAGTTCCAGGTGGACCGTAAAGTAAAACACCTTTAGGCGCCTCAATACCAATTTTTTCAAACAATTCCGGATGGCGGATAGGTAATTCTATCATCTCCCTTACTTTTTGGATTGCATCTTTCACACCTCCAATATCCTCATAGTTTATTCTTGGAATATTTGGTGAAAGACTTTGTTTATAACCACCTAGAGTAAATTTAGTGCTACTGCCAATGATTAAAGGGCCAGAACTAGGACTCAAACCATTTACTATGAACGTTATCTTTTTTCCCATTAAGTTTATAGGAATAGTATCCATTTTCGAAACAATTCGACCTTCCAATAGATTTGACAAATGATCTTCAAATCCAGAGTATTCTAACTCTTCATGTGGTAATAGATTAACTGCTTTTGCTAAATTTACATTTTCAATTTTTTTTATACTAACATGATCATCTATTCCAGAATCAAGAGCATTTCTAGTATATCCATCAATCCGAACTATATTTCTGTTGTAATCAGAAGAGAGCCCGGACCAAAGACTCGCATAACTAGTTTTCTTTTTACCTTTTAACTCAATAATATCTCCAGAATCCAGGTTCATCTCATTCATGACTTTTGGATCTATAAGTGCTAAACCTTTACCAACAAAACGAATATCAGTTTCTGCAATTTTTAATAACTTAATTTGATCATTTACCATTAATTAATAACCACGTAATAATTTTTATATTTATACATTACATTTTGTAACACCCATTACATAATATATATATATCTTACACAAAGTAAAACTTATTTTATAGATATGTTAATTATTACATATATAAATGAACATAAGAGATTTTTCGGTTCCACAAGCAGTGAAAGAAATTATAATATCAAATGATTTTTATTTTAAAGCCATAAAATCAGGTATTGTAAACTATACAGCACTTGCCAACAAAATCCATAAAGATGTAGAATCACTAATAGATTCAAATGTAAATATCGGAACAATTATTGTCGCGATAAAGCGATTCTCAGACGAATTATACAAAACTGATGATTATTTGCTATCAATCAACAACAATAAAAATTCAAATTTAAATTACGAAGGTAACGACCCAAAAAAAATTAATTTTTCAATGTCACCAAATGATGTAAGAATGACACTTACAGGAAGCATAATTGACATTAATTTTAATAATGACAGCATGATAAAAGATATTTCAGATATCATTTACGATTTCGCTAAAGATACCTTTTTTGAATATAATTTAATACATAGCGCAAAAAAAATGTGCATATTTACTGAGGACATTCAAGAATCAAGAAAAATAATTTTAGATTTGAAGGAAAAATACAATGGAAAAATAACCGAAGGTCTTTCAAAAATTACGTTAACTCTGTCAAATGAAGACATCATTTTCACAAGAAAGCTACTGTATTACATTTTCGACATGATAAACAATTACAAGATTACCATTAACAATGCTTTTTTTACAAACAGGGAAATTATTTTGATTTTAGGAGGTAGTGAAGCTGCAAAAACTTATGATCTACTGAGAAGAAAATTATTTAGGGATCAAAAATAAAAATAAGCTAAATAAAAAAAATCTACTCGCATCCATTACTCATTGAATTACTTAAACATTTTAAACGATCTCAAATACAAATACAACTCCATAGGCCATTCAAAATGAATGACATCAATATTTAAACAAATTAAAAAAACAAATAAAATAGTCTCAATATTAAGTAAATGTGTCAAAATTATTAAAACTTAAAACAGGAACATGGGACCTATCAGAACTAGTTAAAAATCCTAAAGATGATGAGTTTTCCACTTATCTTTCCTCAATAGATGAAAAAGTTAAACAATTTGAAAGCAAAAGACAGTTTTTAAAACAAGACATTTCAATAAAGAAATTTTTAGAATTTATAAAAGATTCAGAACACATATCTGAAAAACTAAGTATCGTTTCAGGATATGCTCATTTAAAATATGCAGAAAACACATCATCAAATGAAGCAGGAGCATTAGTGACTAAAACGAATATTTATGCTACTGAAATATCAAACAGACTTCTCTTTTTTGACTTGTGGTTTAAAAAAGAGATAGACGATAATAATGCAAACCGTCTAATAGAGCAGGTCCCAAAAATATACCAAGAATACCTAAGGCATGAACGATCATTGTCAAAGTTTACACTAAAAGAATCGGAAGAAAAAATTATAAATATTCTTGATAATACAGGTATTGCAGCGTTACTAAAAATCTATGATAGAATGACCAATGGTTTTGAATTTGAATACATAGAAATCAAAGGAAAGAAAAAGACAAAAAAAATATTCACCAATAAAGAAAAACTAGTATCTCTAGTAAGGAGTTCACAACCAAGCGAGAGAGTAGCAGCTTACAAATCCCTATGGTCAACATATAAAAAAAATAGCGGAGTTCTAGGAGAAATATATATTAATAGAGTATTAAATTGGTATAATGAATACATCACATTAAGAAAGTTTCCATCCCCTATTTCTGTAAGAAACCTGTACAATAATATTGATGACAAAACAATTGAAATACTACTCAAGGTTTGTAGGTCTAACGCAATTATATTTCAAAATTATTTCGTAGAAAAATCAAAAATGTTAAAAGTAAAAAAATTAGAACGATATCATCTCTATGCGCCTCTAAAGTCTCAAAAACAACAGAAAATTGATTTTGACAGAGCTATGAAAATGGTATTAGACGCCTATGAAGATTTTGATCCAAAATTTAAACAAGTAGTGGAGGTCTTGATAGAAAAAAAACATATTGATTCTGAACTTAGAGATAGTAAGCAGGGTGGAGCATTTTGTTCAACAATTACCCCAAAAATAGATCCATTTGTATTGCTAAATTTCGATGGGACTATACGTGACATATCAACAATGGCACATGAATTCGGTCATGCAATTCACAGTGCTCTAGCTTCAGACAAACCAATAAGCGTTCAACATGCACCATTACCATTAGCTGAAACAGCTTCGGTTTTCGGCGAAATGTTATTAAATGATAAGATTTTCAATTCGGTTGTATCAAAAGAGAAAAAAATACTTTTAGCAGAACAAATCGACGATTTTTACGCCACCATAATGAGACAGACATATTTTACAATATTTGAAATTTCTGCACATGATAGCATTTCTAAAAACAATGCGACGACAATAGATGAACTAGCAAATCTATATCTAAGCAACTTAAAAGAACAATTTGGAGATTCAGTAAAGTTAACAGACGATTTTAAATATGAATGGCTATACATTCCTCATATTTACCATTCACCGTTTTACTGTTACGCGTACTCATTTGGTAATTTACTAGTGATGTCTCTATATCAACAATACAAAAAGGAAGGGAAAGACTTTATTCCGAAATACATAAGAATTCTCTCAGCAGGAGGAACAAAAAAACCAGAGGATTTACTGATGGATGAAGGTATAGACATAACCAAAGAAAGTTTCTGGCAAAAAGGTTTCGATTTGGTAAATGATAAAATATCAGAATTGAGGATGACAAAGTAGTATGATCGTATATAAAAAAAACTCAACCAATAGAATCATCATTATATATGTAGAGTTAGTAATAAACAAATAATCAATTAAAGAAAATGCAAATAGTATTTTTTATGTATTTATTTTCACTTTATCATCATTTAGCATAAAGGTTTATTCTAATCATGTTTCCCCTCAACATAGTTATAATAAACTACATATGAAATTCGATCAAAGCCTTTGCCAATATTACACAATAAAAATAGACAATTAATAAAAGCGTCTAAACTCGAATAAATTCATCAATGCAACCATTTTTATCATTATTATCTTATCGTTAGAATTAAATTTATTACGGTTTTTTTATCATATGCAACTAGGGTAATCATTTTATCTTTAACAATTAAAGAATAGGTGTCCAATTTCTATATTTATATTGTTTCTCTCTAGATCTCACCTCATTGCTTCTATTATTCTATAATAATTTTGCTGTGGTATGTTCTTATCAGACGGTAATTGTTCATAAACTATTAAGATACAATTACCAAATCCATAATTTTCTCCATTCCATTGTGTTCACACTCTATTTTATTTGGAAGGTTATCTAAAAAATGACAGATGACCATATTTAAATTAATTTTATTTGCCTAGAAATCCAGATTTTAGTTTTATATTTGCTTCCCTTCATTGAATTAAATGATTTGAATCAAGATACGGATTTACAAAATTTTTTACATAGCAAAATGCTTTGTTGCGTAATTCATTATCCTTCAATCATATGTATTCCGTTACGCTATAGCCTCCTAAACAGGTTATACAGCGATATCTTTATCATCATCTCTTTTACCATGTTTTGAAACCTGGTGGCTGA
>JACDHC010000268.1 GCA_013821245.1 Candidatus Nitrosopumilus sp. | reverse complement strand
GTCTTCTGCTTTTTTTGTTATTTCCTTGGATCTCTTTTCAGATTCTGATCTGGCTTTGTCTTCTGCCTCCGTATTTATCTTCTCCGCAGTTTCTTGCCTGACCTTTTCTTCTATTTCTTTATCTACAATTTTATCTTTCGGATTATCTTTATTTTCTGATTTAGGGTTTTTCTTTCGTGGAGTCAAATTTACAATACCATCTATTAATAATTAATATTGTATCTTTGTTATATTAAAATATTGCAGTATAATGGCAATGGAATGTATCTAAATTTGGTTTTGATTAGTCCACCGGTTTAATTTTATTTTTGTAGATAACATTCTAATTTGAAATCAAAACTAAATTCTATAACTGTTTGGATATTAGAGTATTTCAGACGGTAGCAATTACTAAAATTAAAACAAATGAGTTCATCTAGTTTCCGAAAATAAGATAAAAAAACTGATATGAATAATCCCTACCCTGTCCATAAATGTTTTGTATAACTAACAAAATCAATCCATTCCAATATACAATCAACTGTCACACAATTATACCAATATTAAAATCCATGTAATAAAACAGCATTCATAAAATTACGGCTTTAAAAGCATCACCTGGGAACCACCTATTTTTTGAAAAAATACAAGATCTTGGAAATTGCATGTCTCCATAGTAAAGCAATTTTTATCATAAAAACGAATCCAAAGTTTTTCTCAAATGTGCCTTACGGCTCTTTTCAATGCTATATCCTAAACGAGATACGACAAGGAAAATTCTGATACGAACCAAATCATTGAATAGAAAACCATCGGAGCATGAATAATGGTTATTTCATTTTTATGTATCATATTGTAATTAATCATCAAAAGATTAATAACAATATAGGCATATCGAAAGGCATTATGTCAAGTTCACAATCCAACAACAATATGGAACCACCAATACAGAGAGCTTTGATATTCCAGGGTGGAGGGGCTTTAGGAGCCTATGAAGCGGGTGTGTTCAACGCACTGTACTACAAACTATTTGATATCTCAAGAAAAGAAAAGTTATTTGACATAGTTTCAGGTACATCCGCTGGGGCAATAAACGCCACATTGTTGGTAAACCATGTAAAAAAAATGGAAGTTGGGAGGGATCTGCAGAATTGCCATGCCAATTCTGGGAGGATGTATCCACAGATACTTGGCTCTATGAAAACCCATTTGTGACAGGATTGCTTGAAGCCTTTTCTTCTTTTAGGGACAGTTATAACATATTTTGGCAGAATGGTTTCAAAAGGTTTGATGAGTAATCTAGTAACATGCGAGACAAATCAACTCTTTTGCGACCATATTATTATTTGTGGCCGGACAGGTTAGGGGGTATTGCTTCCAACGAGTCATTCAGAAGATATTGGTCATGGCTTCAATTTTCGTATTCCCCTTTTGGGACACCTAACGTGCTTTCTGCGGGAATATACCAACCTGACTTTAGGTTTTTAAATCCATTTAATTACATGGTAGGATACGATAACACACCTTTAACTAAAACCATAAGAAAACATTGGGACTATGAAGGTCATCAGATTAAAACAGAAGAGGGACAGCCAAGGCTCCTTCTTGTAGCGGTAGATGTGCAAGATGCCACAACCGTTACATTTGATAGCTATGGAAAGAAGGGAAACCAAATGGTGTCAGATTATGGTAATGAGGACAATAAACAAAAACACATCATACGCTATCCAAATGGCATAGGAATCGAACATCTACTTACAACAATGTCTTCTCATTTAAGACATAAATTTCCTTAGCTAGATGCGGTGAAGTCTGAAATCGAAAATGAGACACCATAGGGCAAAGAAAATACCCGCATATTCATGGATGGATTTTACCTAACACACCCTTGATGGGAGTATTGCAGGCGCATAGAGATTATTGGTACAAGGTAAAGGGAACTGGAAGGCCCGTGCCCTCACTTGATATTTACATAGTCGATTTGTACCCCACAGTTGAGAGAGGCACCCCTTTGGATCCCGACTCCATTAACAACAGGGTTCAAATTGTGCTATTTCATGATAAATCAAAACATGACGAGAAATCCGCCACCATGGTGTCAGATTATGTAAACATCATCAACTCATTGATGAAAATGCTACAAGACAAGGATTCAACAGAAGGGGAAATATATAATGAACTAAAAAAGGACTTGGAAAACAATATAGTAAGCGTCAACAGAAATGGGGAAACAAGAAACATTGAAGATTTGAAAAAAGAAAGATTTGCAATAAACAAGTTACTTAGAATTGGATATGGAGAAGGTCAACAACTTGACGATAGTGATGATATTTATGGTAAAAGCATTTGACTTTTCAGCACACACGATAAACAAACTAATCAGCCAGGGTTGAATGGATGCCTTTGAAAAACTAAATAATGATAACAAAGGTTAAACCTTTTTTAATTTAATCAACAACACGATACAAAAAACCGAATTTAAATTGTAGAAACGAATGCATTCCAAGACAAACGTGTTTATTTTTTTCTATATAAAAGACATAAAATTAATGCCAACATACAACGAGAGTCAATCTAGATTACCTTTTTTAGCATGATAACAAGACAATGCATGAATTGTTACTAAT
>JACDHC010000086.1:4963-7924 GCA_013821245.1 Candidatus Nitrosopumilus sp. | reverse complement strand
GATTGCCATCGTTGCTTTACTGCATCAGTATTATCAGAGAGTTGGTCAGCAAATATTTAAATTTCCTTTGAAATACTGGATTGTTTTAATTATTCCTTTAATATTGTATCTCATTGGAAGTGGTTTGATAATCTCATTACCAAATGACTCCGTTTATCGATTTTATATGAGAATTATTTTTAGAGCAGGCACTATAGGGAGCAGTCTTTTATTTGGCTTAGCTTTTTTTGTAATTTCAAAAAATGTAGCTTCCGTTAAAGTAAAAGATTATCTCATTATCACAGCTGTAGGCATATCCACTGTGGGTATAGCAAATGAAATTTCTGGACTACAACAAACCTATGGTGTAGCTGCGCATTCATTGGTTTTATTATTTTCATATTTAGTTGGTCTTGGGTTATATTCTTCTGCCATATTTTTGTCTCAGGATGGAAAGTTACGCACATCCATTAGAAAAACAGCACTAGAACAATCAAAATTGCTAGTTAATATTGGTGCGATTCAGTTGAAGCAGGAAATTGAAAGAAAAGTATTAGGAGCTGCAAAACAACAGGAAGAAACCCTAACAGGTCAATCTGGAGTGCAATCATCCCTTACAGATGAGGAAATGCAGTATTATCTATCGAATGTATTGAGGGACATTAAAGTAATAAAAAATTATGAAGACATATTAAAGAAAGAAAAAGAGATCATGGAGGAATCAAGTGAATTTCTGGTCTGTTTTAGATTTAGCGGCATAAGATTATCCTATAACAACTACTTTGAAATATATAAAAAATTAATGGATAAATATAGAAACGGAGAACATAGGGGAATAAGATGGGTCACAACTGTAGACAAGAATAGCATGGATTTGATTAAAGAATTTTTAAAGATAGGAGTACAGATGAGGCATGTAAAAGAGATACCACCAATTGATTTTGCTCTTTCCGATAAAGAAATGTTAGCCATGATACATGCGATTGAAAATAGGTCAAATAGTGATGTGGATAATAATGATGGGGACACTATGCAAAATCTATTAGTAACCAGTGAACCAGCATACATAGACCATTTTGTTTCTATTTTTAGGGAATTATGGAATAATGGATTGGATGCAAAAGATAGAATTATAGTTATCGAAGAAGGATTGGAGCCAGAATTTCTTGAGGTAATTACTGATCATGAGAAAGCTGGCAGAATTCTTGTAGATCTTACCACATCCATAATGGAAGAGGCACTCGTTTTACTTCCAAATGACAAAGCAATGTTAAGAGTAGATAAACTAGGTGTTGTAGAACACCTTATCAACGCTTCAAAAAATGGGGCAGCCATAAAAATCATATGTCCTACAACTGAAAATAATATTAATATCATAAAAAGAATAGAAAAATATGCACCACAGATAGGAATTCTTAATGGCAATGAATCTACTGTTGGTATGGTTATAACAGATAATTCAAAGTATATTCGTGTAGAGATGAATCAGCCTGATGCTGAAATATTTATTCAAGCTATAGGTTTTACAATTTATTCAAACAGCAAATCCAGTGTTAATTCCTATAAATCAATATTTGAACTGTTATGGAAGGAACGTGTTTTAAATGATGAGTTAAAAAAAGCAGACATAATGCAGAAGGAATTTATTAGCATTGCGGCTCATGAATTGCGGAGTCCAATACAGCCTATCTTGGCCTCATCACAACTTCTTCATTCAAGCGATATGGATAAAATAAAACAAAAAGAATTTACAAACATTATTATTAGAAATGCTAAAAGACTTCAAAGTCTCTCTCAAAATATTCTGGATGCCTCAAGAATCGAAAGTAAGACGTTAGAACTATACAAAGACTGTGTCATATTGAATGATCTAATCTCAAGTTCAATTGAAGACGTACAGAAAACATCCGGTGTCATTAATAATAATAATAATAATATTAATGTAAAAATAGAAATAGATTGTGATAATGATTGTAAAGATGTAATTGTAGATGTAGACAGTGATAAAATTATCCAAGTACTTTCTAATTTACTTAGCAATGCTGTTAAATTTACTCAAAATGGTAATATATCCATACAAATTAAAAGAGCAGAGAATAATCAAGCCATCGTTAGTACAAGAGACTATGGTACAGGTATAAATTCCAAGATACTTCCAAGGTTGTTTGAAAAATTTGTTACAGATTCCAATAAAGGAACTGGGCTTGGGTTATATATTTCTAAAGGTATTATAGAAGCTCATGGTGGACGTATATGGGCCGAAAATAATAAGGATGACAAAGGTGCAACATTTTCATTTAGTTTGCCTTTAAAGGATTAGTCTTTACTCGGTACAAGTTATATTATTTAATTAATAAGAATCACTTTCAAAAGTTTATTGTTATATTATAAAATTGATGATATATATTAATTTGGTATGATAATAAAAAATAACATATCATCCAATTAATACATTATTATAAATTTTAATACAAATAGGATAAAATGACAATAAACAAATTTATGGCGAATCGAAAACTATTCTAATGGCATATGCTGATTTCAGCGGCAATCAGATCATGCATCTATGCGGTTTGTTAGCATCGGAATCCTCAAAAACACCATGCTCCCCTGCTTTATGACTGCAATCTTTGCAAAATGCAATTTGCTCATGGCTTGGATATTCCCAAGAAAGCATAAAAGCCTTCTTTGAGCCTGCAAAATCCCTCATCAGACCATAAGATAAACCCCACCACCACCACCACCAAGATAGCCGAATAAACAATTTGCCTGTGTCTCTGCTCCTGTAAATTTAGGACGCACCTGTTACGCCACATATCACAACTCCCATGGTTACTGTTTGCATGGATTGGTGTTGATTGCACAAATTCGCCATTAATAAAGAATTTACAAATTTTTTAGATCCAAAATAACGATTAACATAATCAAATGGCCCAAATAACTAACGTTGGAGAAATCAAATACATATCATTACGCCTTAAA
>JACDHC010000086.1:0-4953 GCA_013821245.1 Candidatus Nitrosopumilus sp. | reverse complement strand
ATTAGAGACCCTCTGCCACAAGTAATTTAACCCCGCTCGATCCATCGAATAGCTTTCGGCAGAAATGCCCGTATGTTTTTATGCTCATTTTAACAAAATAGTTGACCATCAAAGCCGCTATTTTTCTATTGGAAATGACGGAAAAGTTGACCGTAAAACTATTGAGAAAAAATATCACAATACTAATAATCTAGTTTTACTAACATGAAGTATGCATAACAATTTAATTTATTTAAAACTTTATCATTATAAACACACCCTAATTAAAAATAATCCTTATCAAATGGAGGTGATAGCAAACCAATGAATATTGCTGAAAGGGAAAATCCATTTGTAATTGAGGCCAAAACATGTGGCTGCAAAGATAAAAGAAATATAGCATATTCCTTTATAGAATCATTCCATAGTCTATGTATTGATAGAAGGGAAATAATTTTAGCACAAATACAGGCATGCGAAAGACTATTAAAATATGTAAAAGATGAAACCGAATTGGCGGCTGTGGAAAAGGAGATAGCATCTTTAAAACTATCTCAGGATTTGATATCCTATTAACGTTCTTTTGTGAAAAAAAGGATGAATATATGGATATTTTCCATTAAATAAAAATTCCCCTTCATTTCAATACAAATAAAAAAAAAGTAATGCGCAATTATATTATAGACTTTTGTACTATGGCATATGAGATGTGTATTTAGAATCACATCATTTATTTTTTTGTACATAGTCTTGTTTATTTTATCAGATTATGTTTCTGCATATGGTTCTGGTCAGAATCAATTATTTTCTTTAGAGGAAAAAATAAAAATTCCCTCATCTGTAATTTGGGTCCAATATTATAATAACAATGATGAACATTTACTATTTTCTCAAACTGAGGATGGGAACATACATCAGTTTACGATTGGTTCAAATAAAAGTAGCAGTGGTATCAACTTTAATGTAATAGAGAGAGCAGTCTATGAAATATTCGCTTCCGACAGCAGCAGTCCTTTGGTATCAAACATTATCAATGGAACTCTGCACAATAAAATAGTATCTGTATCTAATGATGGAAACATGGCTGTAATAGACATAGATACAAATAAGATTCGTTGGATAAACAACACTCATTTATCTCCTTTTACAACACCTGTACTTTACACTATAAACAATACACAAATAATTCTGACGCTATCAAAGAATGGCACATTGTTGCAGTTTGATCCCCAAAGTAATTTTACTTCGAAGAGTATGAATTTCACTAACATATTACCAGATTCTCGAGTAATTATTGATGATTTAGATAATGATGCGCTAGACGAAGTTTTACTTCTGTCTAAACCGACAGATAGATACCCCCATGGCGCTCTGGGTGATAGAATCGAGGCCGAAGGGTTGCTTATTCTTAAATACTGTGGAGATGCTAATAATATTTTTAAATTATGTTTAAAGAATATGTTGGAACCTCCAGAAAATAAAGTTTTTGAGTCTTTATCCCCTTTTGTAGTAAATTTGAATGGTTCTAACAATAAAGATAAACAAATCGCTTTAGTGGCGAGTGATAATATGGTAGGTAGTAATATAGTCATTTATGGAATTGATTCAAAAGTACTGTTTTCATCCGAACCAATTGGTAAACCATTTAGATGGATGTTGATCTTAGGATACGGTAATTTTAATGGATTAAAACTCGTTGTGAATGAGGTACCGCATCTTGATGGAATT
Organism: Candidatus Nitrosopumilus sp.; assembly: GCA_013821245.1. Taxonomy (GTDB): domain Archaea; phylum Thermoproteota; class Nitrososphaeria; order Nitrososphaerales; family Nitrososphaeraceae; genus Nitrosocosmicus. Next base: position 3,246 of record JACDHC010000086.1, on the reverse strand, counting down.
ATTAAATTCATTAATACTAAAAATGAAATGTCAGTTGAAACAAATGGATATTCTGCTCATAATTATGGTTCACGTAATATAGATAGTATCAAAATAATTGAAACCAATAGTGGGTTCTGCGGTGCTAATGATGTTATAAGAAGCATTAATTATAACAGCGATCTGGTTATAATCCCAGATTTGGACAAAGATTTATTAAATATTTTGTACGTCACACCGGATGACAAAATCATTTCATTAAAAACATTTCCATTAGAATCATCAATAATGTCTAATATTTTAGTAGAAGATATTGATGGAGATGGTAATAAGGATATTATTGCTGGTGACAAATTAGGAAATATATATTTCTTTGAATGTATCTAAAATTAGATAAATTAGATCGTATTTGGCATTCTATATTTAACTGAACTCAAGCATGATTACTAGAATTAAATGATTGATCTAAAAGATGAAAAAACAAAATGCTCACAATTTTTAAGTCACTTTCTGTTGCTACAAGGGCTTTACGGATCTTTTAGATTATTTTCTATATTACTTTACATTATTAATAAATAATGAACCTTGGTATATGAAATCTTGTTAATTGATTATAGTTAGGCTGGTTGGTTAGATTCACATTTAATTATTCTTTTGACTCTTACCTATGAATTACTTGAAAGTGATTGTAGATTTAAACGGCGGGTTACGAGGACAAAAGAAAGAACACGTACCTGCTTATCTTACTGTTGAGTATCAAGTTAGGCCTGAGCTCATCTATGTCTACCTTCATAATCAAACTTTTTAACCAACCCAATTTCATTGATTATTTTTATTCAATCTTTAATAGTACGGAACCGAACCTGTCCATCCTCCTTTACTCCGATTATTGAAAGTACTTATGTTTTATCATTGGATCCTGTTCCTTCTTGCTGGATTAACAAATTTATATTGGGTTCGATATGTCATTGTGGAAGAATATGTAAATGAAATTAGGTAAATAGATGCTATGTTGATTTTAATTACAATGGCAAATTCTTTAATACACTTGTTAAATGGTATGTTATTTTGAAGTCCTTACTTTAGTATTAGTCAATATTAAATTAGCTGACACAGTCATTTCTTTGGAATTAATGTTGGAAAGTCATAGTGAAATGGATATCGTAGTATTTATCCCCAAATCGACTTTCTATAACTAATAATACAAGTGGTCATTAGATTATTAATATGCAATAGATTGCCACTGATTAGATATTTATTAATAATATTGATAAGGTGTCTTTTATTCATATCGATTTGATTTTCTTACCCTTTATTTTAGAAATTAAAAAATTTATTCCATAGTAAATAGCACATGAAGGACAAACCATATTCATCCATGAAAAATCCTTAGCATTGGCATTTTTTTCTTTTTCCATTAAGAATAATGCCTTGCATCGTATAAATTGATTACTTTTGACGGTTAAACATATTTTGAAGATACCATATTTTTATTTTCATCCCATAAATAATGCTTCAAATCTATAACACCTGACCTGAACTGGTTGACAGATTGGAGCGGATAATTTCTAATTTCAATCTTTCTGTCCATTTCGTTATTTAATAGTATTAAAGGGAAAATATCAGGTGGCCTCACTTAACTCTATATCTTGGAAGAAGAATTTAATCACAACCACCCTCAAGCATCATATTTACTTACTAGATCCCTGGATCATCTACATTTATATTAATAAATTTGACATTGGTAAAAGTTTTGAAACCGCATCAAAAACAGGTAATAATTGATTACGATATACAAACGGTATTCAATATTCTGTAGTTATGAGATATTTGCTGGACCATTAGATACCCCCGTTAACCAATTTTCCTCCAGTAATCATCCATATTTTTTCGGGATTCTAGTATGAGAAGTAATTCATTAACTGTAAAAGAATAAACAGAATGCATAAAGAAAAGACTGTATTAAAGAGCAAGCACTTTAACTAAGAATAACAATAGCATTTTAATTTCAACGGTTCAACGCTTTAACGGTTAAAGGCAAATTATTAATAGCATTGATGTAAATAAAAGGAATGTCTGATACCGAATATGAAAAGTACATGCAAAAATTAATTTGTTTTTTTGATAAAAATGAGAATGTGATCATTTACTGGGAACCGCAATATGGCGGGTTCAGGGGAACTTGTAGGGAGTGTGAAAACAATTGGCCCATGTCATAGTACTTCTTTATACTTGTGATAAATTCCAACACATTAGCGTCTCATTTTCTGTTATTAATCAATTTATTGTATGTAAGCGATATTTAAGTTAAATGTTGGTTGTAATTGCAAAAAAATTAGGATTTGTTAATTTATGATTAAAAATAATAGAGATCGGGTTTATGAAAACAAAGCTGAAGTTCCTAGTAAAATTAGAATCGATTTTTCTTTAAAAAGAGAAGTCTTTTTTGTCGTTGTAGGTGCGATAGTTGGTGCCATTACATTTGGAATAGCTGATACGGTATTTCAAATGCTATTGGGACTACCGTACTATCTTATCTGGGTATCTTTTGGTCACGTTGTTGGTGTCTATTCTTCGACAATGGATTCGATTATCGCAGGTATTTCAATTCATTTGATAACGTCCATTTTTATAGGGATTGTGATTGGTGTATTTCTATATAAGACAGGGATATTAAATATTAGTAAAATATCAAATGGATTGGTTTATGGAATTTTTGCAGGGTCAATTGTATTTGTAGTATTTTTTATTCCTGTTTATGAATATATACTATCAGATCAAATTGCAAATACTATTGTGGAAATAAATCCAGGTATGAGGATGATTGATGTAAGGGATGTGATTGAAAAAGACTTTCCATCAGTAATCGTTGGATCAATAGCAATGCATTTGATTTTTGGCGTTACTGTCGGATTTATCTCTTCAATTTTATCCATCAGATTCGGTACTCGATATAGATGTCCAGAGTGTAATATTTCGTTTAGAAGGATAGATTTATATCAAAAACACCGAGAACTTGTGCATGGATTGTCCCCTAGACAATTAACGCGCATACTTATACTAGGTGGAGGATTTGGTGGAATAAGCGTATTAAACAAACTGCAAAAAACATTTCAAGATAACATACGGGTCGATATTACTCTGATAAGTAAAGATAACTTCTTTCTCTTTACCCCTATGTTACCTGAAGTATCATTTGGAAGTGTAGATACGCGCCATATTTTAACACCCATACGAACTTTTTGTAAGAGAGCTAGATTTTATGAA
>JACDHC010000267.1 GCA_013821245.1 Candidatus Nitrosopumilus sp. | reverse complement strand
ATGTTCAGTATTCAGGATAATGCTGGACGTGATGTACATGACATAATCGTTATGGTTGAAATCTATTCAAACTCCGGTGAAAGGGTTTCTGTGTTTCCTTGGACCCATCTTGACATTGGTGACTTTGGTGTTCCTTTTGTATTTCCCAAGGCCGGCAGTTATCATATAGTTATCAGTGTATTGAATAGTGATGTTGGCTCCAGCCAAATAGTTAACACCGTTCCTCCTGCAAGGTCAATTTTAAATGATAACTCTGGTTGTGACTGTGAAAGAGGTGTGTTTAATGTATCGATAACAGAGAATTTTGGCTCAGTTTTTGTTACAGTTGTTTATATTTCCATTTTTCTTGCTATTTTTGTTTTAGGTGCTACTTTGCTTTGGATGTTTTGGAGCAGAAGAAACAACAAGGCGATTAACCCACTTTCAAACAACGATTTTATAAAATACTCTGTTCTGTTTTTGGCTTTTGGTGCGTCAATTGTCCATCTTGCAGTATCTCCAGGACACGCTGGCCTAAGGCTTGAGTACAGCATATTTTTAATTGCTGCTTCCGCTGTTCAACTTGCGTATGGAATTAGTTATGTGTTGCTGATTTTCTCGGAGGATACTGATGTTAAGATTAGAAAGTATGACAAAATGCTTGTAACCAAGCAATACTATAAAAAATCCCTAAAACTCAATTATATCGGACTAGTGGGATCTCTTTTTCTGATCTTTCTGTATTTGTATTCAGTAACTTTTCCGCCTCCTCTTTCCCCAAACCCCCACCCTGAAGATGTAGATATCGCCGGAATAGTGGACAAATCATTAGAGGTGATTTTGGTTATAGGGATATTGTTTTTGATGAGATATGAAAAAAGACGATACTTGTATAGCATTAAATCTTCCAGTTTTAAGAATGTCTAGTATTATAGGGGCCAACATTTAACCATCTACCATTTTTTAAAAAGATAAAAATTGTCAAGTACTGCTACAGATAATTAACCTATAATACATTTAAAAATTCCTTTAATATTGACGCTTTCAGCTTCTCTTGTCGTTATCCAAACCCGCAAAAAAGAAGCCAAAATATCTATTATTAAGAATATGAGATTTATATTTTCAGACACTTTGATTAGATAAAAAAAACACACTCTATTTATAGAAGATATCTCGATTGTTCATATGGGTAATATATCTACAAACAACAATTTTACAAATCCCATAAGTGATTATTTCAAAATGATGGTGGATCAATGGTATAATTTTGTGATTAACTATAACCAATCCTATATTACGTTAACTGAATCAACATATGACTCCCTTTGTAAATTGTTTTGTGAAACAATGAAACCAATGGCACTCAATATGGCTCGAGAATATGCCTTGCGATTGCAGGAGCAAAAGGAGCGACAAAGCAGCCAATATAGCACAACCTATAGTTAATGTAGAAGGGGGTATGTCATCTTGGAAAGGGATTTCTTTTTTCAGCCCCTATAAGGTTTCTCTAAACTGTACAACGGCTTAACTTTTCCAATCCAATGCCGGTGCTGTGTATATATATATGTGTGTATATATAAAAAACCCTGCTGTACGGACACTGTTGTATCTTTCTGGTGGATTTGACTGTTATGCAATGCAAAGACTGTGAAGCCGGTCAAAAGGACAAAATATGGGTAATACATTCTAATAGAGAACTATTTATATTATTATTGTTAATAATTTTATATGAACAAATTAAAGAAGCTATCTTTAATTTTTATATCGATTACTTTTGTTATGTCGATTTTGTCACTTGTAACCTTAAACATTTTCTTTATCATTGGTGGATTAGCTAGCTTTGCACTATCGTTGTTTTATGTTTATTTAAACAAGGCCCGAAAAACCTTCAAAAAGGACCTGTTGGATAATCTCAAGTAGCATTCTAACTTATATTATCAGTTTGTTTTGATTTTTCCCAAGGGAATACCACCCATCGTGAATCCTCAAGTGTTTTTCCAATGATGTGGTTGGCAGTTCTTGTCATGTTGTATCTCTCTACAAGAAAAACATTTAGGTGGTTAATATGCTCAAGGCAAACGGAAGTTTTTCTGAATGTTTTGCCTGTATCATAAATTTCGTCTACCAAAAGATACCTTTTATCGACATCAAACTTGGGTATTCTGCTGTGGATTATTTTTTTATCAATTATTGGAAATAGGTTTATGTTCTTTATGCCTAAATTGTATGATATCATGGTAGCGGGTATGATGCCTCCGTTTGTTATGGCTATTATTTCGTGATTCTCCAAAACATTCTCTACTTTTGCTTTGATTTTAAGGCATATGTTTTCTATCAGTCCAATAATATCGCTCCAACTCAATAGGATTTCTTTATCTGTAAATTCCAAGATATTAATAAAAGATATATCCTTTTAAATAGCAAAATAAGTTTTACTATGATATTTGATTTATACTGTTAGAGTAAAATTTGACCCCTCTGATAGAATTGTTTTGGATAGGGTAAACAATGAGATTGAGATCTCTGTTAGTTCTGCCCCTGTTAAAGGTAAAGCCAATAAGGAAATAATAAAAAAAATATCAAACTACTTCAAAGTAAAACAAGATGATGTCACCATAATCCGCGGGCTGAACTCTAAA
>JACDHC010000085.1 GCA_013821245.1 Candidatus Nitrosopumilus sp. | reverse complement strand
CCGTAATTGAAAGAAAAACAATTTATGATTTGATAAATTCTGTTTATGATGGGCGTCTTTTTGTACAATGTTCTGATCTAATTAACCATTATTCAAAACCTCTTATCATTATAGAGGGTAATATTACAGATTTAAATAACGCAGAAAAGATGGGGGATCTTGGTTCGAAATTAATAGTAGATAAAATACGTGTGGCATATGATACTTTGATAAAAATAGCACTTGATTTTCGAATACCAATTTTGTATACTCCTTCAATATACTATACGGCAGAGTTATTGATACAATTGGCATCCAATCGAACAAAGGATGGAACTGATGGTGGTCCTCTTTTAAAAAAAATAAAAAAATCTAATCCCTTCTATATCCAACAACTATATGTTCTTACCTCTTTACCTGGTATAGGGACAAAATTAGCTACCCGACTGTTGGAAAAGTTCCATTCTCCTAAAAATGTATTAAACGCATCAGTAGCAGAGCTTGCGCGAGTTCCGGGTTTAGGTAATATGAGGGCAGAAAAAATCAGAAGGATATTGGACACTTGTGTTTCTAACCATAATGTAAATAATACTCAAACTAGATTAATTGTTAATGCTACAGATGATAGCGATGAAATTGCATCAGGCAAATAAATAAAGTTAATTTTGATGATTCTTCATAACTAAATTGTTTTTAAAGACCTGGAGTTAATTTTGTGATTCTTCCAATGTGGATATTAATTTGTCATTCATCTCCTCAGTTCCTATTGTTGCGCGTATTGCTCCTTTATAATTTCCTATGTTGCCAAAATATTTAACTAATATCTTCTCTTGAACCAATCGCTCTTTTATTTTGTTAAAGTGATTGAATACCTGAAAGAAAAGGAAATTAGCATCAGAATTATATGTTTTGATTTCTTTTATTTGGTTTAGTTTATTATATGTTTTATTTCTTTCTTGTTTTATTGTTTCTATACTTCTTTTAATTATCTCGATATTTTCTATCGCTTCTATTGCTAATTGCATAGAAAAACTGCTTAATGGATATGGCAGCTGTATATACTGGTTAAAAATATTAATAATCTCTTCATTGGCAACGATGTAACCAATCCTTGCACCCGCCAAACCAAATGCTTTTGAAAAAGTTCTCATTACTATCAGATTATTATATTTGTTTACAATGTTTGATAATGAGTAGCCTGAAAACTCGACATATGCTTCATCTATAATTATTAGCTTTTCTTTTGAAATTTCAATCAGATTGATAATGTCTCCAATTTTAAACTGGTTGCTTGTAGGATTGTTCGGAGATGCAATATATATTATATCATTATTCTTGGATTCCTCAATAAAAAATTCAAAATCTAGGGAATTATCCAAAGCTGATAGATTTACTGTCGTTGTAGGTATTTTGTGCATATTGCATCGGTCTATGAAATAGGAAAAAGTTGGATTAACTGTAATGGCAGTTTTCCCCTTGCAAATAGTAGACAATAGTAAATCCATTATCTGATCAGAACCACTTCCTATACCAATATTTTTTGTATTTGTGTTAACATATTTTGCTAACTTTTTAAACAATATTTCAAAATGTTCTAAAGGATACTCTCTAAGATCATTATCATAGAGTGATTTTAATGCTATTGCCTTTACGAATTTTTCCCCTAATACCATGTTTTCATTAGAATCTAGCTTGTAATAGTCTTGCAATCTTTTAGGCCTTTTGTAGGGACTATGAGTTTTTATGTGTGAGAGTTCTTTATTAACCCAATCCATTATTTTGTCCTTCCTTCTGCTGCTTCATAATGGTTAGACAGCCCCTCCATCATAGTTATTTCTTTTAATATTGGTGAGATTTTTTTGAGTGTTTGTTGATTTTCTATCTCCACAGTGTTAGCAATTTTAACAAAATCTAAAACAGATAATGATGATCTGGACTTTGCAAATTTATATGTTGGAAGTACGTGATTAGAGCCCAAACAATAATCGCTTATTGATGATGGGGTGTGGTTTCCTATCAGTATTAACCCTGCATTGTTTATTTTATTTATAAGGTTTCTTTCATTATTGTCTAGTATTTCAAGATGTTCAGGTGCAAATTCATTTATAAATTCTATGGTTTTTTCGTTTTTATCGCATATTGCAATAAAACCGTTTTTGTTTAAACTTTTTTCTACTATGTCTTTTCTGGCAATGTTGCCAAAGTTAATGATTTTATCTATTTCTTCAATTATTTTTTTTGCAGTCACATTTGAATTTGTAACAACTCCACATACAGTATCTTCACTATGTTCTGCTTGAGAGATCAAATCTAGCGCAGCAATTCGTGGATCGTCTTTTTCATTTGCGTAAATCAATAGTTCTGTTGGGCCTGCTAACATATCGATTGCTATGTCTTTTGATATCATTGATTTGGCTACCGAGACATACAGGCCTCCGGGACCTACAATTTTGTCTACCTTTTTAATGGTTTTTGTGCCATATGCCAATGCTGCAATCCCGTGAGCTCCACCAATCTTATAAAATTCATTGACCCCACATATGTCTGCGGCTACTAAAGTAAATGGATCAATCTTTCCATCTTTCATAGGCGGTGATATGGCTACTATTTGTTTGACTCCTGCCACTTTTGCTGGTGTTGCACACATTAAAACCGTACTAGGGTACCTGGCTTTTCCGCCAGGTATGTAACAGCCTATTCTTGAGATTGGTATTACTTTTTTATTTATTATTATGTTGTCCGAATCTAATTTAATATCCTTAAGATTGTTTTTTATAGCCTGTTCGCTTTTCTCTAGTTTTGATTTCATGTATTTTAAGGTGTCAATCTGACTTGAGGTTACATTTTCATACGCTTCTTTTATCTCTTTTTTTGTAACAACAAAAGAATCTATCTTTGCATTATCGAATTTTTCAACACACCTCAACAATGCCTGATCCCCGCCTTTTCTGATCTCATCTATAATTGCTACCGAGTCTTTTGTAGGGGTTGCCAGATCTTTATTCCGTGATTTTTCTCTTAACTCATTAGCATCATTTATTGGTTCTTTAACATTAATTATTTTCATCAATTTTTATCATCATCTATAATGATGTTATCTAATGATAAAATTTGACTTGGTTCTAATGTGACTAAGCCTTGTGCAATTTTTCTGATGTTTGGAATTAGTCTTATGTAGTCTTGTTTGTTTATTATTGTATTAACACCATACCATCCATCTTTGCTTAGATTACTTACTGTTGGACCTTTTAGAGATGGAAGAATCTTTAATAGCTCTTCCAGATTTTCTTTATTCACGTTTACAAATATGTGCAATTTTTTTCTTGCTTCTACTACTCCCTTTAACAGTACAATCATGTCGGATATCTTCTCCTTTTTGATAGGATCTTTTAATGAGTCTTTATTTGCAATGAATACCGCAGTAGATTCCATTACTTGGTCTATGATCTTTAAGTTGTTCTGAATTAATGTGGTTCCCGTCTCTATAATATCAAAAATTGCCTCTACATCTTCTGGAGGTTTGGCCTCTGTGGCGCCAAATGATAAAAATATTTCTACATTTTTGTTGTTTCCTATTCTAAACCATGGGGTGATGATTGTGGGTTCTAACTCTCCAAAATGTTTTTTATAACTCTGTTTTGATTTTATGTATTTAGAGGCTGACTTAAGGTATTCTGTTGAAAATCGTAATATTTTATTGTTCTCTGCAAAATGTGCTATCATTTCGTCAAGGGTGTTAAACTCAAAAGACTCTGGAATTGCAATAACCTGCTTAACTTTACCGTATTCTAAATCCAGCAATACTTTGATATCTGCGTCTGTTTCCTTTATCCAGTCTTTGCCTGTTATTCCGACATCATAAAATTTTTCTTGGACATAGGTAGGTATCTCTTGTGGCCTTAAAATTTTGACCTCTATATCCGGATCAGAGATTTTGACTCTGTATATTCTGCCTCTTCCACTAACACTTCCTTGCCAGGCTTGTTCTATGATTTTAAATGTTGCCTCTTCTATACTGCCTTTGGGCACTACAAACTTTACAATACCCATATTTGCTACCTAATTCATAATACTAGTTAGTATGTTGTTTATTTGTTTTATTAATTGCCTCGATAATATCTTTAGCCCTTGATACCGATATGTTTGCCTCATTAATCATTTGCTGAGAAACATCGTCTATTTGGTAATCCAAAGCCCCTGCTATTTTTGCAATGTTTTTTGAATGGAGTTTCATATGCCCCTTTTGAATTCCCTCATCCGCTAGTGCCCTAATTGCTGAAAAATTCTGTGCCAACCCTACCGCAGCTATTATCATTGCAAGTTCCTGTGAACTTGCAATACCAAGCATCTTTAGGCATGCCTTAACAAGTGGATGTACGTTTGTAATTCCTCCAATTACTCCAACTGCTAGGGGTATCTCAATTTCACCTATTAAATCCCCGTCCGAATTTTCATACCATTTAGTTAATGATCTGTACTGACCATCTTTACAGGCATATGCGTGACATCCTGATTCAATGGCTCTGAAATCCTGTCCTGTAGATATTGCTACGCTATCAATTCCATTCATAATCCCCTTATTGTGGGTGACTGCCCTATAGATATCAGAATAAGCAAAAGCATAGGCAAATAAAATTCTTCTTAGAACTTTATCTCCTCCAATTAATGCTTTTGGAAAAACCCCTTTGCATTTTACTAAACGGTTTGTTGCATAATTTGATAATATTTTTAGTATTACTTGGCCTTCTGTTAATGATTCTATTTTTGGAGCGATTGCTTCACACATGGTGTTTACAACATTTGCACCCATGGCGTCTTTTGTATCGATTAAAAGTTCTATTATTATCATTGGCCCAAGGTTGTTGATGCTTTCATCATTGACACATTTTATCTGCATATCCATACATTGGGCGAATTTGCTTTTGGTGTTCGCTATATTTATCAATTCAAGTTTGTTTTTAATGATTGTTTTTGTTGATTTATCTATGTTATGTGTATCATTACTGTTAAAAGAGACTAACTGAATTTGTCCTATCATTATTGATTTGTCTGCTTTAGCCTTAAAGCCTCCTGTCTCCTTAACTATTTTTGCAGCATTGCTTGCTGCTGCTATGACTGAGGGTTCTTCTGTTGCCATTGGAATTAAATATTCTTTATCGTTAATTACAAAATTGTTTGCTATTCCTAAAGGTATTTGAAAAATTCCAATCGCATTTTCTATCATTTTGTTTACCTCGTCAAAGTCAAATATTGAGGTATTAATAAATAAATTAATTTCTTTGTCTTCAAGTTTTGTTTTCTTCTTAATGTATTTTAGCCTTTCTTGCTGAGTCATATCTCTAAATTTTTTTTGGGTTGAATTATTCATTTTTAGTTATTTTTAAAAGCTCATCTGACCCTGAATTTTGAAAAAAATCTTTGTTGCCTGTAATTGTATATAAAGAACCTTCTTTATCTTCTGCCACGTCCTTTAATTTTCCAAATCCTGTTAATATTGTTGACTGATCTTTTGAATCGAGATCAATTATTCTTAAATGCTGGCTTTTTAATGTAGAAACTATTAGCTTACCCTCGTAACCAAGTTTTGTAGAGTTACTTAATGTCATACCAGCGGGGTAAATTGAGGGTGTGAAACAGAATTCTGGCTTAAGTAGTTGGTTTCTTTCCAAATTTCCGCATTCTTCAATTGGCCATCCGTAATTCCCACCTGGTTTGATTATATTGATCTCGTCATTTCCTATCCTTCCAGCTTCGCTTGCATATAACACCTTATTGTTAAAATCCCATGCTAACCCAATAACGTTCCTGTGTCCATACGAATAAATTGTAGAATTTTTAAATGGATTGTCTTGAGGAATTGTTCCATCATCATTGATTCTATGAATTTTGCCTGCTAGGCTGGAAAGATTCTGAGATGACTCAGATACTGTGTTATCCCCAATTGCAGCATATAATTTTGCATCGGGGCCAAATTTTAAGGCTCCACCGTTTTGCAACTGAGAGGCTGGAATTTTATCCATCATTATTTTTTCACTAATTATGGTATTGTTTTTTTCCTGCAGCCTCAATATTTTATTAAATATTTTTTCATCGTTTTTATATGTGTGATAAACATAAAAAAAATTGTTCTCATCGAATTTTGGATGAATGGTTAAACCCAATAGTCCAGCACCTTCATTAAAATAATTTTCATCTAGTTTGTATTTGTTTATTACAGTTCCATTATTGTTAAGAAATATTATATTTCCTTTTTGTTCTGATACTAAAACTCTGCCATCAGGTAAAATGCCTATACTTGTAGGGAAATCTAAATTATCTGCTATCCCCTTTATTGATGATTCATTTTTCTCAGTAAATGGAGTTGGTAGTAATATTGTGGTATCCGAGGGAGAATTTATTATTGTTATTATGCTTATTATTATTATTAAAATTCCAATTATTACTGCAACGGATTTTTTCATATTGTTTTATAAGTTACAAAAGGATTTTAAGTTATTATAAAATACTTAATTTAATGGTTAATATAATAAACTTGATACGAAAAGAGGTTCCTACTCTTTCCTTAGAGGATTCAGTGTCAAAGGCTATTAATTTAATGCATACTCATTCCATTAAACAAATTCCAGTTGTTGATTTGGATAACAAATATGCTGGAATGATTTATTATAAAGATCTTATTAATATCAATTTTCAGTCCACATCAAAAATTAAGCATTTTTTATCAAATGATGCTCATATCTTAAAACTTACTGATGATTTACAACTTTGTATTAATTATATAATAAATACTGGAAAAACAGGACTTCCTGTTGTAGATAATAAAAAATTTGTTGGTTTAGTTATTGATAGGGATCTTGTATTAAATGTTAAACTAGATAGTTTAAAAGTCAATGATATAATGTCCAGTCCTATAGTTATAGATGAGAATTCAAATTTAGATAACGCATTAAGTTTAATGAGAAAAAATAATGTTTCTAGATTACCTGTTGTAAATAATAACCATTTTAATGTTGGCGTTATCTCTTTACTTGATATACTAAAAATTTTTTCAATTCATAATGAAAAAGGTTCACCAGGATCTGTCCTTGTAAAAGATATGGTAAGAGCTGGTTTAACTATTGAAAGTGGTTCAATTATCAAAGATAACATAGATAAATTTAAAAACAATGACGAATTGATAGTTATTTCGAACAATAAACCTGTAGGCATTGTTACTTCTAAAGACATATTGGAGACATCCCTCCCAAAAAAAACTGACTCTATAATTTATACTGCCAATTTTGATGATGAGGATATTCGCAACGAAATAATCCAAAAAATGGAGAAATTCGTAAAAAAAATAGAGGGAAAACTGAGTGATATGCAATCTGTTGTAATTTATTTTGAGAAACATAAATCACTGTGCTCAATTAGGACTAGGCTAATCACAAAAACCCAGGTTATTCATACACATTCTGATGATTATGATCCATTAAGAGCTTTTAAATCTGTTCTTGAAAAATTAGAGAGACAGATTACGGAATTGCATTCAAAGAGTGTGGAAAATAAATTTAAAGATAAAAATTATAGCGCAGATGAGGAGATTTGAACTCCTGCTCGCCATAGGCGAATCGGCTTACTTTTAATCAACCTCGATGTTAACTCAAGGCCGACGCAATATTATGGTCCTAGCATTTTTAACTTAGGATGACCACTCTGCCACATCTGCACCAAAATTACTTGTTATTTCCCTCTATTATATTTTGATGCATATCATAAAAATGCGGCAATATTAAACTAAAGCTCTACAGGAATAAACATATTAACAATATCTTTAAACCCGATTTTTTGCAATTTTTTTAGTATATCTGTTACATGTGCCTTTTTGTAAGAGTACTAAATATTTGCTTTGTTGCCTAACTCAACCTATTTAGCTGGATTGAATAAATTGGTTCTTTGTGATAGACTGGCCTGCTTGCTTATAACTGCTCATTAGTTAGACGTGGTGAAATCCTTTTCTCATATGATTTTC
>JACDHC010000266.1 GCA_013821245.1 Candidatus Nitrosopumilus sp. | reverse complement strand
CTTCTCACTTGCATCCTTATTATTGGGGGCTAATGATAAAATTTTCTGATAACAGTCTTTTGCTTTTTCAGTGAGCCCCTTAGCCAGATATGCATCTGCCAAACTATCCCAAACATTAAGGGATAAAGGGAAATTTATGGTGTTAATTTTAAAAATGGAAACTGCGATATCAGGTATGTTTCTCTCATGCAGAGCGATGTAACCCAGGGTATTTACAAACATCTCATCCAGGTTCATTTCCACGCCCAATTTTTTTGATATTTTCTTATTATGCTCATTTATGATTTCAGGATTCATAAAAACGTTATTAATATCTATTTCGAATTCATCAAAGATGAAACGAAGCCCATAATAGGTGCTTGGTAAAGGTACTGTCAGGTGTTTTTCATCCTCGAAATATTGAATTTTGGCGTCGAGTTCCTTAGAAGGATGCCTATCCAACATTTGAAAGAATTCCTGGCCCCACATATAATGCCTGGCATCTTCTTTTGAGTTATTCGCTAAGGAGATATAAACTCTTGCCTTCAAATCTGGTCTGTCTTGTAAAACTTTCCTGGTCCTTTTCCCTATATAGTTATGGTCCCAATGCCATGAAGGATCAATAAGAATAAAATAGTCAAATAAGTTGCGGGACTCTAAAAGGGCATGAATGGCAAAAAGGCCGCCAAAGGAATGGCCAATGACCATATTTTTAGATATAGTCCTATAAGTGCTGTCGATTTCCGGCATTAGCTCCTTTTCAAGAAATTTCATGAAATCATTAGCTTTTCCGCTGCTTTTGAAAGCAGCTACATTTTCCTGTTCCAGGTAACTTAAAGAATGTGTAGGTGTAAAATCTCTTGTCCTGTTTGTGTTTTCAATGCCTACGACAATCAATTCCGGAATTTGCATTTTTAAATGCTGGATAGAATTCATGGACTGCACGATTCCGCTTACTTCATGGAACTTACTCTTGTCGCCATCCAGCACATAGGCAACAATATACTTCTTGTTTGGTGTAGATTGGTAAGATGGAGGCAAATACACGTTATAAGAACGAGTTTCATTAAGTATGTCAGATTTAATACTATACTTTTTGCCAATTGTGATTGCATTTTCATTGGTTTGAGCAAACAGGACGGTACTAATAAAGAAAAAAACGGTTGCTATTAAAGTATATTTCATTTGTTAGTTTTTGGCAACGTTCAGTTTAAAAACAATAGTTTAATCGAAGTGAATAATTGTTGGCAGAATTTCTTGCCAGTACGATAGTATTGTAAAAACCGTTTAAAAAAATAGGTATAAGTAGCAGTTAATTTCACCACATTGTACTTAGGTTTTCCATTCGCTTTTTAATATTCCATACACTATATCATCTACCCATTCTAGATTAATAAACAAGCTTTCTTTAAAATGAGCTTCCTTTCTAAATTTCAGTCTTTCCAGAAGTTTAATTGAATGATTATTTTTCGGGTCAACTGAACCTGTTATTCTGTGTTTATTTAGTTTGTTGAATAGGTAATCAATGGTAGCTTTCATGGCGATTGTGGCATAACCTTTACCCTGGTGTAATTTATTTAACGTACATCCAAGCTCACATTGAAAGCCATCATCACCAATGAAATGTATTCCTATGTCACCGATAATTTCATAAGAAAGTTTTTCAATAATAACGAGTTGAAACCACGATTCAGGTTGATTAAATTCCGATGGGTTTTTTGCGATGAATTCATCTATTTCCTCAATAGTTTTTGGTATAAATCCCTGATACTTGTTCGTTTCAGCGTCTGACCTATAACTAAAAACCTGTTGGTTATCGTTCCTGGTAATAGGCCTTAATAAAAGTAATTCTGTTTCTATCATTTTCATACATTCAATATAACGTTCCGCAGCTTCTGGAAGGTATTAGTTTAGAAGCACTTTGCTATTAGTAGAACACGCAAAACTTCATTTTTAACTACTAAAAATTAAATCCGAAATGTAGCCCTGGTTCAGGTGTCCATTTTGGCCACTTGTCATCTTTTTCTTTAAAACCATCAGGCATTTCAGTGTAATAAGGACGGCCAGCAATACCAAGAGATGGTTCTATAAAAAACCTATCCTTAAAGAGTTTAACGTGATAGCCAACTCGATATGTGTTGAATATAATGAAACCATCACCCACCTTATTACCGTTTTCATTCTTAAATGTTTGCCACATAGGCGCTACGTGTATTGCTGCGTAAAGACCTTTCCAAAAATATCTTTGATAAGCAAGACCAAAACCATATTCTCTTATATGACCAGGATACTTCTCTTCAGGTGTTCCGTATGCCTTATCATAAAAAGGGTTAATACCAAGTGGCCAGGCATGTTTCCAGGTTATTAGTTCAAGGGAGATTACATCTTTCCCTGTAATACGATAGCCTAAATTGAGTTGAACGAAGCCTGGTGGGTTTACCTTATCTAAATTACCTAACATAAATAAGGAACTACCCACAAAATACTTTTTATAAGTACTGTCTTGTTTGGCATATTGTGCTTTAACTTGAAACAAGCCTACCAAAAACAAGGCTAAAACGATGGTTGAAATTTTCTTTTGCATATCTCTTATTGATTCTTTTTAATGAGATTGCAAAAGTAGATGGATGGTATGCTACAAATCGTTCACTTAAGTTAAGA
>JACDHC010000084.1 GCA_013821245.1 Candidatus Nitrosopumilus sp. | reverse complement strand
GAAGCATAGCGAATGCACAAAACGCCCGCATCAAATCCCGATATTATGAGATAGTACAAAAGCTGGCGCAAGTATCCTTTGAACTTTGGATTGTCAGGTGTTAGCCTCTCAAAACTTTTAGTGTCTTTGAATTCCACAATCAGGTTTTTTGGTTGCTGTTGCTGTTGCTGTTGGGGATCATCCTTTGAATTTGAAGGGGAAACGGACAAAAGATCTGGCCTAGCTATCAGGTCATCTTCAAAGAAAAGCTCATGCTGCCCAACCCCGATGTTTGCTAGGTTAACCAATGCATGTTCAGATGATTCACCCCTGACGAAATTGTCGATATCATCATCTGTGAACTCATAGTCTTTTATCACTCTTGCATAGTAGGCTTTACGTAAGCAAGACCCCCATAGAATATCTGAAACATGAATTTTATCATCTATGTTTCTTCTATGAGAGTTATAATGCTCTTTTAAATTTGAACGCAATAAATCTATAAATGAAGAATCCTTAGAAATTAAAATCGGCATCTGTTCTCTATTCCTAATAATTAATCAATCAGCCTATTAAAACTTCGACTTTTAAAAAAAAGGATTGGATATGATTTATTTTGAATAATGCGCATTTAGAATGTATTTTGTTAATTTGGATTTCCCTTTTTATTTATTGCGTAATATGTTCAGTGCCGATCCTGCCTTAAACCACTCTATCTGGGATTCGTTATAGGAGTGGAGCAGTGTTATTTCTTCTATCCCATCCTTGTGATTCAAAATACAGTTGACGGTGCTGTTGGGTTTAAAACTATCCAAACTAACTATACTAATTCTGTCATCTTCCATAATTTTGTCATAGTCCAATGGATCTTCAAATGTTAGTGCCAATATACCCTGTTTTTTGAGATTGGTTTCATGTATTCGTGCAAAACTTCTTGCGATGACTGCTTCACATCCTAGATACCTCGGCGTCATGGCAGCGTGTTCTCTACTGCTACCCTCTCCATAGTTAGTGTCACCTATTATAATCCACTTTAGGCCTCTTTCTTTGTAATCTCTAGCAATGTGGGCAAACGATTCAACTTTGGAATTGAGAATGTTCTTGCCCATTCCCACTTTACCATCCTGATAGGCATTTACTGCACCAAGAAGTAAGTTATCACTTAGTTTGTCTAAATGCCCCCTATACATTAACCAAGGTCCGGCTGGTGAAATATGGTCTGTTGTGCATTTTCCTTTTGCCTTTGCCAATATTGGCAGTTTCTCAAAATCCTTGCCATCCCATTTTTCAAATGGTTGGAGTAATTGCAATCTGCTACTGTTCTTATTAACCAATATTTCAATGCGGTCAGGATCTCCAGATGGTGGAACATATGTGTCAAGTGTTTCCTTAAATCCATTTACTGGAACCTCGGGTGCTGTTTGGGGCGGATTTAGCTTAAATTCTGTTCCATCACTTGCAATTAATTTGTCCGTGATTGGATTGAATGAAAGTCTTCCAGCTAGTGCCATAGCTGTAACAAGCTCTGGGCTGCCGATAAAATTCATCGTTTCCCTGCTTCCATCGTTTCTTCCTGGAAAGTTTCTGTTATAGGATGTAACAATTGTATTGGGTTCACCTTTCTTTAGCTCAGGTCTGTTCCATTGCCCTATGCAAGGGCCACAAGCATTTGCCAGCACATTTGCACCAATGTCTTTGAGCAACTGCATTTGTCCATCCCTTTCAATTGTAGCTCGAACCTTTTCAGAACCAGGTGTAACCTGCAATGGGGTTTTAGTTTTAATCCCCTTTTCCCTGGCCTGTTTAGCTATGTCCGCTGCACGCGACATATCCTCGTATGAAGAATTTGTGCAGCTTCCGATAAGGCTAACCGAAATTTTATCCAGATACTTGTTGTTTTTCAAGTCTTCTGCCATCTTTGAAATTGGTCTTCCAAGATCTGGTGTATGAGGGCCCACAATATATGGCTCTAATTCTGAAAGGTTGATTTCAATTAGTTGGTCAAAATATTTGATTGCATTTTCCTTATTATCCCCTATTTCTTTTTCTATCTCCGGATCCTGAGTCAGTAAATCGATGTGCTTGTTTGCAAGATCCGCTATTGATTTTCGTCCTGTTGCCCTAAGATACCTCTCCATTGTTTTGTCATATGGAAACAATGAACACGTGGCACCAATCTCTGCACCCATGTTTGTGATCGTTGCTTTGCCTGTACAGCTGACGGCTCTTGCCCCCGGTCCAAAATACTCTATTGTTGCATTTGTCCCGCCTGAAACCGTGAGCTTTGAGGCTACATACAGTATAATGTCCTTTGGAGATGCCCAGCCGTTTAACTTTCCTGTCAAATAAACACCAATACGCCTTGGATAAAGTAACTCCCATGGAAGGCCTGCCATTACTTCTGCTGCATCAAGGCCTCCTACCCCAATTGCAATCATGCCAAGACCACCTGCATTTGGGGTGTGCGAATCAGTTCCAATCATAAGACCACCGGGGAAAGCATAGTTTTCAAGAACCACTTGATGGATAATCCCCCCACCGGGTTTCCAAAATCCTATTCCATATTTTCTTGATGCGGATTCTAAAAACTGGAACACCTCGTTGTTTTCGTAAATTGCAGCTTTTGTATCTGACTCACTGCCAACTCTAGCTTGGATAAGGTGATCACAGTGAACTGTTGTTGGAACGGCAGTTTGTTTTAGGCCAGCTTGTACAAATTGCATAATAGTCATTTGACCCGTAACATCCTGTAACGCAACTCTATCAGGATTCAAAAGAACATAGCTTTTGGATGGAGTTAGTGCATCCTCATTACCATCTCCACCTTCCGAATCCAGACTCATACTTTTATCTAAATGTCCGATCAAAATCTTCTCAGATATTGTAAGTGGTCGGTTTACAACTTTTCTAAACTTTAAAACATTATTTTGCATTTTTTCATATACTTTGTTAACCAAATTAGAAGTTGAAGTCTCTACCTCTATTTTCGAATCTATATTAGACATAGATGATGTACTTATAGAAATAGGTAATCAAAGTATTTATCTTATTTCTATTCTGAACCATCACTCAAGTAAACAGAAAAACGGCGTGACTTGTTTCAAGTCAGTAGTATTGAATAGCGTAAACCAAAGTGGAGTAAACTGCTAATATTTTATAATAACAACTGTGTTGTAAATAATGGTAGCCATAAGCTATTTAATCCATTTTGTCTCCAAAGTGTGTTTTGCTTTATAATAACACTCATATCTTTAAAGATAGACGTCATCATAACGCCTGCTGAAAACTGACAGTATCTTACGGTTTACAGTAGAGAGGTTAAAATCGTATTCATTTTTAAAACCATTTGAAGATAAATGCCATTTTTTAATATAGGATATAGAAAAATAGTTAAATGTAATTTAAATACTATTTATTCGCATACTACTTATTAGTTATATCATCAATATGCAAAAGTTTGATTTTGAAAATAGCATTGGATTTATAATCAACAGAACAGGAAAGGTGTTAATTCAGGCCTTTGACCAAGAATTACGCAAAAATGTGGGAATCACATTTAGCCAATGGAAGGTAATTATAACATTAGTTAACGATGACAATAGCCTAACTCAAAAGGAAATAGCCGACAAATTGGGACTGGAGGGTCCAACACTCATTCCCATAATCGATAAATTGGAAAAAGATGGATTTGTATTTAGAAAAGTTGATGAAAATGATAGAAGAAACAATAGAATTATTCTAACAGACAAAACAAAAGATGATCTGGATCTTATTATTAACTGCGGATTTAAGATAAAGAAAATATTCACCAAGGATATACCAGAAGAGAATATTTCCATAACAAAGAACACATTAGAAAAAATGTGGCAAAACATTCAAGATGAATTTAATTTTTGTGCTCCATTGAACGATAAACAAAAGAGAAATCTTTTGCCAGAAGAAATATCTGGTTGCAATATTAGTTAATGCAAAAAAGCAACATCGACAGTAACATGGATACCCACAGAAAAATCGGATAATTATACCAATGGCGAAAATAATGGGAAGATCAAAAAAAGAAAAAGAATTTACCAAGATACATGAAATATTTCCAGAAAATGATAATGATGACAAGAAAAACAAAGGTTCTGATTCCGAATTAAAAAAACAAATTAAAATTCCGCCATATGCATGGAAAGTTTTGGTTATTCTAAGTTGCATTGCAACTATGGTCATGTATGCAGAAACAATGCTGATACCTGCCATTCCAACCCTAATAAACGACTTTGATGTATCATATGGGTTATCCTCATGGCTTTTGACATCATATCTCATTGCTGGAGCTGTAATGACCCCTATAGCGGGTAAACTGTCAGACACTTATGGCCGAAAAAAAATACTGTTGATAATAATGGGAATTTATGCCTTCGGTGTATCTATTGGTGGATTCGCAAGCGATATCTACACACTGGTAATTGCAAGGGCAATCCAGGGAATTGGCATGTCAATGTTTCCAATTGCTTTTAGTATTGTACGAGATCAGTTTCCAAGAGAAAAAATCTCAATTGCACAAGGGGCTATCACCTCAATGTTTGCAGCTGGATCTGTAATAGGACTATCCATAGGTGCAGTCATCATCCAGCATTTTGGATGGAGAATGACATTTTTTACCATTATACCAATTTCGATATTAATACTATTGGTAATACGAAAGTACATTCACATTGACGATAACTACAATTATGAAATAGAAATCCAGAAAAAGTTAAAGATAGGCGCAGAAAATAACAACCAATCAATAAAACACAGTAATGAGGAAAAGCTAAAGGAGGGAAAAAAACCAGGAATTCAAATTGATGTCAAAGGATCAGTTTTGTTGGCGTTTACAATTACATCGTTTCTTCTCGCGTTAACATTTATGCAGAATGCAGACAATGGCAGTAATTTACCTTTGGATACAAAGGGTTTTTCTAACTCTAATTCTGCATTTGAAACCATTTTGCCATTCTTAATAACCGGAATAGTTTCGCTAGTGCTCTTCATGTACGTTGAAAAGCGCGCAAAATTTCCATTAATTGACTTTAAAATCTTCCTCAAGCCCCCAATATTGCTGTCTAGCACAATAATAATGATAGTTGGAATGTCAATGTTTATGGTATTTCAGACAATTCCGATTTTGGTCCAGAGCCCAGAGCCCATAGGATTTGGTGATGATGCGGTAGAGACAGGCAAAATCCAATTGCCCTTTGCAATCATGCTTTTGATATTTGGACCTACATCTGGAATTATAATATCCAAGTTAGGCTCCTTGAAACCCATTATCTTTGGTTCAATTCTGACCACATGCGGTTTTACAGTGTTATACCTGTTTCATTCATCAGAATTACTTATTTCATCAAGTTTGGGAATATTATCTGCAGGTTTGTCACTGTCTGCCGTTGGTGCCATGAACATAATAATTTTAGCTTCGCCAAGGGAATCAGCAGGAGTGACCATAGGAATGAGCAGCATGCTAAGAATAGTGGGAAGCTCGGTTGGTCCGGCCCTTGCTGCAATGTACATGCAAACTAATCAATCCGTAATTAGTGTCGATGGATTAACCGAATCCTTGCCTTCATCGTTTTCCTTTGATTTGATATTTCTTACTGCCATAATTCTTTCAGTTGCATCAATAACGGTAGCAATAGTATTGAGCAAAAAGACAGGAGGAAAGGAGATCTGGATAGATGCCTGATCAAAACTATTGTACCCACTGGCATGTTCCATTTATTATATTAATAGGTGTCAAGAGTCGTATTGTCATTGATATAAAGATTTTAGTAAAATAGACATATTTTAGAAATTTCTAATTGCACCAAATAAAGATAAATAAAATTCAATAATTTTTAATATTCAGGTATGTTGCATATGTGTTGATTTACACTCAAATTGGTCATTTTGGTCATTTGTCTGGTCATTTTGGTCAAATAAGCAGTCAAACTTTTTTCTCATAGTAGTTGATAAAGACAAATTAGAAATTTTTTTTGTAATGTAACAGTCAAACATATACCATTGGATATCACCATTTTGGCAATAACTTAGGACAATAATTTGTAAACCAGGTTAATAGATTAATCCAGACAGTTTTAACACCACAGTTAAAAAATGAAATAGCAGGATTTTAATTTCGCCATGGACCATGTCAAAAAACGAGTTCTAAGAGGCATTTAAAATCAAACAGAATAAATAAAAATTGGAGTATTGAAAAAAAATCCAAATCATAAAAGTGCAAAATCAAGACGGAAACGGTACAAAATAACCAAGGAAGAATTAGCACATATCTTGAGTTGATAATCAATCTAAATGGTATCAATAAATACAATATTTACAACCTGCATCAATGTTAAGCATGGTGCAAATAACAGGCCAAGAAATTCATTTAAAACAATATCCAAACGGTATTCCCACTGAGGAGGTATTTGATATTGTTAGCGTAAATATTCCAGTGCCCAAAGAAGGCGAAGTCGTGGTCAAAAACATTTGGATGTCAGTTGATCCATATATGCGGGGACGAATGGGGAGTTCAAAAGAAACTAAAAGCTATATAGACCCATTTCAATTAAACAGGTCCTTAGAGGGTGGATGTGTAGGTCAGGTTATAGAGTCAAAGAATAACCAATTCAAAGTAAGGGATTATTTCTTGGAAACTTTGGCTGGAGAGAATACGGGCTCTCAAGAGATAACCCCAATGTCATGAAAATAAATCCAAAGATAGCTCCATTACAGTCATTTTTAGGAGTTTTAGGAATGCCAAGGCTAACCGCATATGTTGGACTTTTATTGATAGGCAAATTAAATTAGGGTAAAGATACAGTGTTTATTTCTGCTGCATCAGGAGCAGTTGGTTCCATAGCATGTCAAATTGCAAAGATTAAAGGATGTCACGTGGTTGGAAGTGCGGGTTCTGAAGAAAACGTAGAATGGTTGCTTGATGATGTTAAGGTGGACTATGCGTTTAACTACAAAACTGTAGGCGAGAACAACATTTCTTCCGAACTAAAAATGGGTTGTCCGGAAGGAATCGATCTTTATTTTGACAATGTTGGTGGAAAACACCTGGAAGCCACGATTGACAATATGAAGGCATTAGGAAGAATTGTATTGTGCGGCATGATATCTCAATACAATAATACTATTCCCCCAATTGGACCATCGAATCTATTTTTAGCTGTAACAAATAGAATAAGGCTTGAGGGATTTATTGTAAGAGATCATTATGATTTGCTAACTGAGTTTCATTCTTCAATGACCAAATTGATTAATGAGGGTAAAACAAAATGGAAAGAAACAATAGCAGAAGGATTAGAAAATGCACCTAGAGCGTTTATTGGACTATTTAAAGGAGAGAATTTTGGCAAAATGATTATAAAAGTAGGGCAGAGTTCAGATGAAAAATAAAGAAAAGCATCCGATACAGCAAGGTACACCATGCTTGCGGCATATACAGTATATTGCATAATAGTCATCAAATAAGTATGAAAAAAACTTCTCATAGAAAAATCCTAAACCGGCATCAAAATGGATAGAAAGTATAATACCACATTAAACCAATACATATTATGTCATCAATTGACAATAGAGGAGAAAATGAATTTGCTGACGATGAGTCAAACCTTGTAGGAAAATCCGAATCAGATGAGGTAGCAGTAGAGAACACAGAGTCAGAAATAACCAAGAAATTCAAAAAGACGAAAATAAATTCAAATCCAACTTAATAAAAATTTTATTTTTATTTTTGTTTGACAATTTTAAATCAGGCTAATCAAGTTATTCCCTCAACCTATCTTTTACTATGCAAAAAAGATTGGACAGGTGCTAAAATAGGTTATATTAATAGGACTATAAAGATATAGTTAACAGGTTCTAATTAATTCACAAAGTTCAATATAAAAATATCATGCATTTTAACGGTTCTGTTCACTTAAGGATTCTAAAAGAGCATTTCCTAACTTTATCTGATGGTTAATGTGGTATATAGATTCATTTTCAAACCAAATCAATCTTAAATCCACAAAATTAATTTGTTTTCATATCA
>JACDHC010000083.1 GCA_013821245.1 Candidatus Nitrosopumilus sp. | reverse complement strand
TTTCTTTGACCTTTAGGGCGTCTTTGGCCACATTGTATCCCGCTATAATGGCCTTACCACCAGTGGGATTGGACAGACCAGTGAGCATTTTTATAATGGTTGTCTTGCCCGCACCATTTGGCCCTAACAAACCAAAAATGCTGCCGTATTTGATTTTCAGGTCCAGGTGATCAACAGCTAATTGTGAACCATATGTCTTGGAAAGTTGACTGCATACTATTGCGTGTTCATTACTATCAGGGTTTTTCAGCGTATTAAAACCTCCTTCACCTGAAATGTTTTACTCGGGTTGAACACATGTTATGGCATATTTGTTTTTTATAAATTGCATGACAAACCCTGGCGGATGCGTTGTTGTTTGCTGATACTTTAATTTGGCTTCTTCAAATGTTTTGATTAGCTTGTTGTCCCCAAAAGCTGTTTGATATCTTTTTACGGTTAGATTCGCAAATAAGCAAGTTCGATTATCATGGTTGTGTGTAAGCATTATAACGATCTAATAAAATGATATCCATGAAATTGTATTAATGTTTATTGCGGGTAACCTAATGCCACACATTTACAGCCTTTAATATAGGGCTTGTTTATTGGTTTGTATTGTCGTATAATTCATTCTGAAGATTTAAAGGACAATTAGGAAAGATGTAGACAACCAATTTGGTTTAAATATACAGCACTTTTTAATTAACAATATAAAGACTGTTGCATAATATTATCATTTATTTACAATGCTGTTCAATCGTCATTTTCGTTATTACTTTTGTGTATTTTTCGCTCTAATTGAATACTTTCTGCCTCGCCAACTTATGGCCTCATACTTTCCAGAACTTACAATTGATGAAAGAAATGCAATAAATACAAAAGTGCCAGAAAAGGGTACAAATAGCGAATATAGGGTATTTTGAAATAAAACGTACTTTAACTGTAAAACGTTTGTTACTACTATTAATAATATGCACAGAAGCGTAAGAAACAGCAAAACCGTGTTCAATGAGAAAGTGGTTTTACTATTTATGATTGCAGCAGTATATTTCCAATCAGAATCAATTATAGTTACTAACGGCACTATGATTAAAGGAAGCAAGAGTAAAAGAAATGTTGCAAAAACCATCAAAGTTGCTTTTATTTTCTCTTTTTTATACAAAGGGATCATAAGTCTACGTAGTCCATGCCATAAAGTGGAGGCATCCCTTGCCCAAACTGCGTTGATGTTCCTCTCACCGTGAACAACTCGAAGCCTAAAGCCGTGTTCTTTGACCTTCCTTCCTAATTCCCCATCCTCTATGATTTCTTCTCGGACTGACTTGTGAGTACCTACTTTTACATATACGTTTCTCTTTATTACAAAAAAACTTCCAAAGAAATAGCCCACCTTGGTTTTAGGGTTATTTGCCTTTAATGCAGAAAATCTAGCCAAAGAGAATGTCCATAGTATTGGTAAGGTGATTTTTGTCCAGAAATCATGCGCCAATATTTTTGGTATTGCAGTAATCGCATCCAGTTCTTCTGAAGTTAAATGGGCGACTGCCAGCGAGATAGTTGATACGGAATGTGTGGTGTCCGCGTCAGTAAATAGAATAAGGTTTCCCTTCGATTTGAGATAACCTTGATGGCAAGCCCAGTTTTTTCCAGTCCATCCATCTGGTTTTGGTTCTGCATCTACATATATTATATTGGAATGACTGTTGCTGTATTTTTTGATTATTTCTCCTGTTTTGTCTGACGATGAATCATCAATGGCAATAATCTCGTAATTAAGATAGTCTTGTCTCAGTAAACTATCGAGGCACCTGCCTATGTATTTTTCTTCATTTCTTGACGGAAGAATTATGCTCACCATTGGAAAAAGGTTATTTTTAAATTCTTTATGAGAATCTAACTGCGGTACTTGCTTTATAGTTTTGATGGAATATATTAAAAAGTATATCCACGCAAAAAGGATAATTGCTTGAATACATAAAAGAATTGATAAGGATATATTGGAGTAGTAGGGGAAGTTGTAGTCGATCATTAGCAGCACATACAGTTAAGTTTCTTCCAATATTAGATATTTCTATTAATTGTTAATCGATTATTTTATAATCGGAATTAGAGAGATTTGATTTATACACAATATTAATCATTAAAAAAATGGATTTGGATATGAGTTGGGTTTCTTTTATTAATATAATGTATTGTATCCCTTCACATATATTGTATAATGATCAACAATATCTTTACCTTCTTGGGGTTCCAAAAACTCAAACATGGAACCTAAATCTATTGAGAACGGTGAGTTATCATTTGGAGGAAGAGTTGTTACCAGTGGATTCCCTTGAGAGATATCAATAAAAGAATCATTTTTGTTAAACAAGACCGCATAAACTACTATAGATGATTTTTCTTCTGTTGAATTGTTTATTATAGTACCGGTAATTTGATTTCCTTCTCCTCTGTATCTTAGATCAGAAACCAAAAAGCCTTCGCTTTTACCTACACTTCCTTCAGGATTTGTGGGTTGAGTTGCTGTGGCATCTGGACTTGTGGGTTGAGTTGCTGTGGCATCTGGACTTGTGGGTTGAGTTGCTGTGGCATCTGGACTTGTAAAATTCTCAAGTGTTTGACCATAGGCAATAGGTGTTGTCAATATCAGTGCAACAAAGGTAGATAAAATACAGAACAATGTTGATTTCATAATCATTTTCTTGTATTGATGTTAATTAGTTTTTCTTTTGTTCAGATAATCAAATGGATATACCAGAAAACCGACTTTGTTGACCTAACCAATGTTAGTTATTTATATGATAACCGACAAATACTATACTCATTTATTTGTGTGCCAAGTTTATGATTCATTAATATACAGGAAAAGCAATATTTGCCAATGAAGCATTCGGTTTTGTCTAATATACTATTGCATAGAAATTTCAATACGGTGTTTCACAAAGTTGGCTGAATTGAGTGTTCTTATTTTGAGAAATAATGCCATTTATGAATATCAGGTACCTTCCCTCCCTATCTAAAACGATTGTTTTGTTAATCAAACATTAGAATCAAAAAAATGCTCTTATACAAAAATGTTACTAATATTTAATAATTTGGAATCTGAAAATTCCCATGTCTTTTGGCTAAATTCAAATTCACCAACACACAACATACCCATCACCAACTATAGACTCATCTTATCCAAACTGCATTCGAGTATTGTATTTGGTGGCCTTTTATTAGTTTGTACTTTTGAATACAACAAAATAGAAACTGAACTTGGCTAGGCTAAGGTAAGAAAGTCTTTTGGTTTTCTTCAAAAGCAAAATCATCAAAAATTTGTACAAAGAAATATCAATGGCAATGAAAAACTGAATATGACAATCTTTATGCTCAAAACACAAGCGACAAGACTTCATTGCAGTTATATCATTGTCACATAAGAATATCCAAAATTGGCATTATCAATCATAGTCATCCCCATCCCAACGTCGATATGAGCCACTTGAGTAGGGAAAACGAAATTTTGTGGAACAAAAATAATATATTAACTAGAAATTATTCTCATGGTATATTAAAGACTTGGAAGACTCCACAATTAACCTTCCTTTGCATGGAGGACATGCGCCATCGTATTTAGTTCGGCGAATGGTTGGACTTTCATACTCAATATCGAAGATTATCATAGATGAATATGGCCAACAGGAATTCTTGAGAAGATTGTCTGATCCATTATGGTTTCAAGCATTTGGTTGTGTTTTAGGATTTGACTGGCATTCTCTGGTGTTACAACTGTAGTAACAGGGGTTTTAAAACAGTCAATCAGTGAAGATGTACATGGAATATCTATTGCAGGTGGAAAAGGAAGGAGATCTACCGAAACAAAAAATGAAATACCAAAACTTGCTGAAAAACATTACAACCTTTCTTCAAATAAAATAGATAAATTGCTATATGCCAGCAAAATGGCGGCAAAAATTGATAATGCTGCATTGCAGGATGGCTATTCATTATATCATCACGCAATTATTTTTGATGAAGAAGGGAATTGGGCCGTTGTGCAGCAAGGTATGAACCCGGACAATAAGATGGCAAGAAGGTATCATTGGATGTCAGATGGTCTAACTAGCTTTGTCTCTGAACCTCATGTAGGAATTATAAGTGAACTTAAAAGTCAAAATACACTTGACATGACGTCGAGTGACTCTATCGAAAACCAAAAAATATGTGTGGAATTGGCAAAAGGCGGTGTCCAAAACATAAAGTCCTCTGTTTATAAAGTAACAGAAATGACAAAAACATAAAGTACCCATAAGAAAAACAACACTTTGGATTGTTGGATTGCAGAAGCGGATCCTTTTGGCAGTAGATGGGAATTGTCACATAACAAAAAAAACGAAAGCCACTCCTTGGCTGATCATTATGAGATGCCTCGAAGGCTTGACTGGAATGTATTTAAAAAAATCTATGATATCCAGCCTCAAAATTATGAGCAACTGGTTTCTATCCCGGGAGTTGGAACATCAAGTGTAAGGGCCCTTTCTCTCATAGGCGAACTAATTTTTGGAACCAAAGCATCATGGCAGGATCCAGTAAAATTTAATTTCGCGCATGGTGGTAAAGATGGTGTTCCGCATCCAGTTGCGCGTAAAACGTACGACAAATCAATCAGTTACCTGTATTCTGCAATTGAGGGTGCAGAAATACAAAGAGAGGAGAAAATTAATTCTTTAAAAAAATTAGCCGACTATTCCGATAGTTTATTTAACAAAAATAAGAAGCCCTAACCTATACCATAGGCGTTGGTTGTAACTTTTTTTCTTATGGGGATGGACTGGCTATCCAAAAGTCCATACATTTTCCTGCTGTGGGAAACAGATAATTGTGCCCCATTATTAACATAGATGCAACATGGTTACGTACTTTGACAAATAAATCGACATCACAGTCATAAAATAGATGCGTTATTCTAAATTAGGCATATTTTACCTAACAAAGACGGTGATGATCAGATTAAGCAAGCCATATCGAAAATTAAACAACGATTTTCGCAAAATAGATTATTTTGCAACCATAAAAAAAGCACAAACACACCAGTATTTACGCGGTTTGTTGGAACCAGTATTCCCTATGTTTAATATTGCCTTAAAATTTCGGATAAGATTCTTCACCCTTGTCTGAAACCATAGAAAAAGTGAATGAGGATTGGAAGGGACGGAATATGAACGCCTTCCAATATTCAATCTAACTGTGTGTATAGTTCATCAGGTGTCAAATTTATTATATTTTCAGTGTATTTTATAGTTAAATGAGATTTAGTTTGCTAAAGGCTATTAAAAATACTCACAGGCATCCGGTCAACAAGATACTGCATGTTATTGGACTGTTATTATATGTCATAGCAATACTAGTGATTTCAGGTAATGTTGTAAATATGAATGTGAATCCATATGCTAGTTTGATTTTATTTATGGTGGCAATCACTTTGTTTCTACTAGGCCATAAAATCGAAGGAAATATCAGGGCAACAACATGGGTTATAATATTCAAATATTTAAAGAAAAGCATTGGAGACAGAAGCAAACCAACACAACAAGGAAAATAAGGGGAAACCATCCTATAAAAAAGCATAGCATATGCCTCAAATAAAAGAGAAAGTTCTCTAAACCTTAGGTCTGAAATTAGTTTTTCTGTTCAAATGTTATTCTGAAGCTATGCATTACGTGTTGCATTGTGGTCACAAGGTCTAAAAATTGCTGTGCCGGAACAATGTTATTAATCACAATGGCTAATTTATTGATTAGAATCATCAATGGATCTAAATCAAAAACTACTTCTGAAAAATGAGGCTAAATCCAACGTAATTGTGAAATTAAAGGATTGGGATCCAGATATGGATTTGGGTAAAAGCAAAAAAGATTCGGAAAGTGAGATAGGTGGTATTTTCAATCAGTTAGCTGAACTACAGTACAAACTTTTTGCAGAGAATAAAAGGTCCCTTTTGATTATACTGCAGGGTATGGACACTTCTGGAAAAGATGGAACAATCCGTAATGTAATGAAGGCCCTGAACCCCCAAAGTTGTTATGTAAAGTCATTTAAAGTCCCGTCTGAAGAAGAGCACTCACATGATTATCTTTGGCGTGTTCATAAATCAATCCCTCCAAAAGGCCATATAGCTATTTTTAACCGCTCCCATTATGAAGATGTGATTGGCGTTAGTGTTGATGGTTTTAGCTGCAAAAGTGAATTGGATTTAAAGTACAGACAAATCAATGAATTTGAAAGATACTTGTTTGAGAATCAAGTTATAGTATTGAAATTATTTTTACACATCAGCAAAGATGAGCAGGAAAAAAGACTTAAGGCGAGGTTAAACAATTCAACAAAACATTGGAAAGTTTCAGAAAGTGATTTCGTTAGCCATAGAAATTGGAATAAGCATATAGAAGCATACGAAGATGCATTGAGATTGTGCAATACTGAGTGGGCTCCATGGTACATAATCCCTTCCAATGTAAAACATTTCAGAAACTGGGCTGTTGCACAACTAGTGGTCAACGCATTAGAAAACATGAAACCTAAGTTTCCCGAACCCAAATTAGACTTTTCCAAACTTGTTTTTGATTAAGGAAAGTATTCCATTTAGCACAGGGGTTTTGGGTATAGTAACCTAAGCATGAAGGTGTCGTGTATTGTGGGAATATCTAAACGGTGTTGATTTTTTTAAAAAAAAATAGAACTTAAGTTTATTATGTCATGTGCCCTTAAATAATAATATAGTTTTGCTATGCGCCAGGGCAAACTAATTCGTTTCCATAGATTTTACCTATTCATAGGGCCTTGATGTTAAGAAACCTGCTATTTTTTTAATAACACACACTATTGGTATTTGACAAATTTCCAGTTTTGAACAGGTTTCACATTCTCACTTGAGCATTCAAAATGTAACATATTACTAGGTTTTAGAAACATAAAATTACATTGCTGCCTTAAATATCGGCTTTAGAGTTACTCGCAATATCCTCTGTGAAATTCTTTTCTTTAAGGTTATCTGCAATATGCTTTGACAAAATACAAAATATGCCAATGTGATTTCTATGTTTGTCATAAGGTTTGGCGCAAATTTTTAATTGCAATAATATTTTAAATAATGATTTCCATTCTTGACAAATGTAGGACAGAAAAAAAACATCGGCGTTTCAGGGAAAGAACAAATCCTAGAAAGAGTAAATCGTTACTTAAAATAAAAGAATGGCGCGAGCACTGTACGGAATTAACAAACCCGCCGTACTTTTGGAGATAAAATGATGAGACGGCATATAGGAAAATGCTTTTCTGTTTTTAGGTATTTATTTATGATAATAACGTGGTATTTTTTGTTTTATTTATAACTAGGAATTTATAATGCCAAAATGATACTTTAAAGTTCATTGAATAAAAAAAAACCTACGGGTATCTCCATTTTATCTGTTTTGATGGTTTTATATGGCTCTGTATTTGAAATTATATCCCTATCCAGCATCTGGTTATTAGGTGACTGGTGGCTTGCTGGAGTGATATTGTTTTTATTGGGGACACCTTTTGCCATTGTTTCAATTGTTTTGGGCTTTGGTCTTTGGAAAGGGAAGAAATGGGCTCGAAATATAACCATTATATTGATTTATTTTGAAATTACGCTGGTTATCATCTGGGTAATTGGCGTTAATACCATCATCCCTTTTCCTTTTTCACTTCAATTATTTGGAGTATACAGCCTTATTCCACTATTATATACGATAGGTAAAGATATAATTGGTTTATACTACCTATCAAAACCCAATATAAAAGCCTACTTTGGTCAAAATAAACAAATAAACAAATAAAAAATGGCAAAAGTGTCATTTCTGTTATAGCTCTTTAGGTGGCAAACCAAACACCATACATGTTATCATTACCTATATCATGCAAAAAAAATAAAAACAACAAAATTTGTTAGCATTAAATAGTATTTTATTACTCTAGTGATATTGAAGGATACATCAGTAATAATGATTATTGAGAATACTAGTGAGAGTTGCTGATGATC
>JACDHC010000082.1 GCA_013821245.1 Candidatus Nitrosopumilus sp. | reverse complement strand
GCCTAACACAGCGTATCCAAACAATGGTAGGATAATGAGTTTGTCAAAGTACAGAAGAAAGGCGGTGGACATATTGAATGCATATGCATGCAAAGAGAATTTCATTTTGCCGCGTATTTGGTCAAACCTAAAGTCAAACTCCCTGATGGAGATAAAGTAGCGATAGCTAAACGCAAAAAAAGAAACAACAAAGCTCATCACAATGCCATCGATTCCAAAAACAAAGTAAAGGGGAAAGGAAAGGCCAAACTGTAGCCCCCTTGCCCCAACCACTACTAACGCATATTGCTTGTATAGTCTTTTGCCCAGCAGTTCATACGAACTCATCATCCAAAACACCATTGACAAAACGAACAACCCCAAATGCCAACTGAAAATAACCGATATGAAAACAGAGGCCACAATGGAGAGAATCAATGTAACCTGGTTTGCCTGTATGCTGATTTTTTTCAGCTCACCTGTGAAATTAGTAACCGTTGTGTTGAGGCCCATAAGTCCTACAAAACAGGCCAGGGACGATATTGCGACAAGGTAATTGGTCTTTCCGTAATCATCAACGGTTTGGACTGTTGCGAGCAATAACCAAAAAACACCAGTTAGGCTGGCACCCAATATGTTCCCCATAGAGATATACAGTAAACCATTATTGGCATGGAGGGATTTTAGAATGCTACGAATGATCGACATTTGTCTTAATCTTAATTAGAAATAAGAGAGCAAAACTTTTTATTTTAATCTTTTCATTCAAACATCGAAAAATGCTGAAAAGACCCTAGATCAGTTATTGTTCTCATGACACAAATGAGTCGTTTGTTTTTGTTTTTCATTTTCTGAAACTGAATCTGAACCTTTAGGATATTGAGATGGTTTGACTTTGAGATTAACGATCAACCTCATGAATGCCAAAATATCTTTTATCGTTAACTTTGATTTTCCACCTATTCTATTGCTAAAAAGAAATGGAATCTCCTTTATCCTGTTTCCCATTTTGGATGCAGCATACAGACTTTCAATTTGATACTCATATCCACCACCACTGAGATTAACAGACATTAGCTGCCTAATCACATTCAGTTTAAAGGCCCTGTATCCGCTTGTCATGTCCTTGACTTTGACTCCCAAAAGGGCTGTAGACAACTTATTTGCAACTTTGCTGATCAATTTCCTATGCAAAGGCCAATTTAGGGATGAACCCTCACCAGAGTATCTTGATCCGACAACAACATCTGCCTCCCCATTTGATAACTCTTTAACCATTTTCTCTATTAGCTGTGGTGGATGCGAAAGGTCAGCATCCATTTGTATGACTATATCGGTTTGGGCGGTGTTATTGTTATTTAAAATCCACTTAAACCCATGTAAATAGGCAGAACCCAAACCAAGTTTCCCTGATCTTGACAGTAAGTAAATATTTTGTTCTCTTTTTGCCAGTTCATTGACAACAATTGCAGTCCCATCGGGGCTATTATCATCAACTATTACAAATTTTAAGTTAATTTCCATGCCAGTAACAGCATGCTTAATTTCGTCTAGCAACCTTGTTATATTCTCTTTTTCATTATATGTTGGTATTACGATTGCTACTTGCACGGTAAATAGAACTATGTATTATAAATATATTAGAGATATTATACAAGATAATAGAAAATTCATGCATTACAATCTTCATAACAACATAATAACGATATTGACAAGCTAATAGAAAAGTGCATCATTACAACATCCATGATATAATCAGTGTTAGCTCAGAAGTTGACTTATTTGAGCTAGAGTATTTTAGGCACAATGATCCCTCAAGGGAACCTGATATGACAATAACAATATCCAAGTCAATTGTCCCAATGACTGCTATGCGTCGCAAGATATTGGTTGACGAGAATCCAGATTCAGTAAATATAAGATATACGGAGCATTTTGGAACATTGGGATCACAGTTCGCAGTCAAGTTTATGGGCAAAAAAGCCGAGATTACCGTAAACAAAATGATTTCCAAATCCAAACATGTCCTTTATGTTAACCTAGTTGAGCCAATTCTAAGGTTTATGCTTTTGTCCCGAGGTTTCATCCTGCTTCACTCAGCCTGTATTGCTGATGAAACTGGAAACGGAATGCTTTTTTCTGCCCCTCCAGATACAGGCAAGACAACAACTGTCTTGAAATGCCTGAAAAGGGGCTTTTCTTTACTCTCTGACGACATGACAATCCTAAAGTTTCCAAACACCGCGTTATGCTTCCCAAAACCAATGACCATAAGTTCACACACCTTTAACACAGCTACCTCTATGTCCTCTGACAACAATGCGAAAAAATCGGCAAACCCGGGCCTAAAAATCAGAAGCCTCGTGCACTCCAAAGAGGGGAGACAGTTTATGAGGAAACTGGGAACCATGAATGTACCTATTTTCACAATCAACACCATAGGTCAAGCAGTGGTTAGACCACCCAAATTCAATGCGCAGGACCTTTTGCAAAAGGTAAAGATAAGAAATGACGCTAAAGTCAGATCCCTTTATTTTCTAGAAAAAGGGGGTGAGGACGAAATTCCAATCCCAAACACAGAAGCATTAAGGAAGGCAGTAGAAAACAGTGATGACGCATTTATCTTTCCACCCTACAGGGACATGATAAAGCACATTAGGGTTGACGGAAAAACGGCAATAGAGTTGCTGGAGCTGGAAAAGTCAATGCTTGGAGAATTCTTTTCCGACATTAGCCTTGCCGTAATGAGAAGCGACTCTAGGTCATGGTTTGAGAGAATAGAAAAGATGTACCCAACCCCAAATGACCTGTAACACAGGGTATTTGCTGTAAGTTTCAGGTTAAATTCTTTTAACATACCCAACTCAAATTAATTTTGATTTTGCATGTTGCGATGCCATATTTTCTTGTTAATCAGTAATGGACGAATACAAAAAATTCAAACCTCAAAATAACCACACATATGCTAATTGAGGACACTAGATAAACCTAGGTAAAATACTTCAATTGACAGGGTTTGTATTTTCATTTTATCTTTTTTCATTAGGGAATGTGTTGTTATTTTATTGTTCTCTAAGCATCAAGAAGATAATAAAGCACATAATTTAAGATGGAAGTTTTTTATTGCCATTGGTGTTAACACATTAGAAGTTGATTATGCTACCGCCGGCACAATCATAGGCTCATAACAATAGAATTACACCGTTAAGGTAACACTATAAACATGCTAAATGGGGCTTGAAAAGTCACCAAGGGGATTAAAGAATATCTTGAGGCAATCGGGTAAGATTTTAAAACTTTTTTCAAAGAAAATAATGACCATACTGAAAAAAATCAGGCAACAATGAAATTGCAAATTCCATATATCCAACATTGCTGCAAAACATGTTTATTCTGACAGCAATGTTTTTTGTATGTACTGCAAATCCCCTATTATATACAAATATAGAAAAGATGGTGCATTTCATGCATATTGACGTTTACACATTTATTTATTGACTTGATATGATGAAGGATATTAAGGTATGCTGTTTTGCAAAAAAACAAAAAATACATTCCATTATGAAATAAACTGGTTCCCCAACTATTGGTTTTGTTGAGGCTTTGTGTCTAATAACTTGCTACATTTGTTAGGTGACTATAGTGTTGTCTTAAACCCGATTTGACTATCAAAGATTTGGCTTAAGGGTGAGTCTTATAATTAGGGAATAGGGATCTGTCTGTGGACGCGAGTATGGCTAATGAGGTAGTTTCTGTATTTGTAAACCCACGAGTTGTAAAGTCTGTGTAATAATGGGTGTACACTCCTCCGGTGTAAGGGTCTTGCATTTGTCCAAATAACCCTGGCGGAATATTTGCTGCTCCAAAACCTGTTTCCTTTGATGCAATAACCCAAAGAGCAACTTTGTAGGTCTCATAGTAATCGTTCTTATATGATATTGTCTTATCCCTAAATCCAATTCCATCAAACATCGCTACACCTTCATTATAGCAGTTCCGGGCTTCACTTATGTTTCCTAGCCTATACAAAAACAATGCCTTCAGGAACGCAATATCGGCATACTCATTGCAAGACAGGTCTATCCCATAGTTATAGTCAGATGCAAATATTTTCTTTTCCGAATCTATCGGAATTTCCTTAACCGATTTGAATGAGGTAGCATTTAAATTTTCTGTAAGTGCGGCATACGGAAAATTAGAGGAGATTTTCTTGGAGTAATTAATAACTGAATCTTGTAAAGATTTTGCCATCTTTGGATTGTAATCCTCTAATGCTTTTTGGGCAAGAATATTATCGGGCCATAACCAATACCTATTGCTTGAAGGAAATTCCTGTACCAGACCTAAATCTGAATCAAATTGCGATACTATATAGCTTTTAGCAAAATTTGCTGAGAATGGTGTTGTTGGCATGGAGGCGTTGGTCGGCATGGAGGCGTTGGTCGGCATGGAGGCGTTGGTCGGCATGGAGGCATTATCCGATTTGGTAATGCTAAACTGATCCATTATGCCATTGCTATCATTATAATAATTGGCTTTTAAAGTATCACCATTGTTGATTAAGGAAATATCAAGATAGCCAATTATGTCTGTGAACTGTGTTACCAAATATCCAGGAACAGAGGAGTCAAGGGAGCTTCCCTCACGACCACCAGTACCTACAACAAGGTAAATTTGTCCCTCGGGATTGGTGTAGTTATTTCGTTCAGGCGAGTAGATTATAGGGTTGTCTGGATTATTTGTATTAAACTCAAGTGGAGATGTCCTTTGGTAGTTGTGGTTATGTCCCTGCAATACCAAGTCTACATTGTATTGGTCAAACAGTGGGTGATACGTATTTCTGAATTCAGATTCAGGACAGTGACTACTGCAACTGGCATACATTGGTTCATGCATAAACACTACAATCCATTTGATGTAGGGGTTAGCGGATGCTTTTTTTAGGTCATTTTGTACAAAAATATACTGAGCTGAACTGTTTTTATAGTCAATATATGGATCAATTGCCAAAAAGTGTGTCCCATTGGAATCAAAGCTGTATGTCCAACTGCTCTGGTTAAATCTGTCTAGATAATATTTAGAATAATCTTCATCATGGTTTCCTAGGGCACCATACCATTTAGCACTTCCCATATTGGGCAGAACAATGTCATTCATAAATTCATCAATATAGCGCTCTCCGTCGTCATAACGGTAATCGCCTAACCCAATTATCAGATCAACCCCGTGGCTGGCCATGTTCCTTATCAGGTCCTTTGCTCTTTCGACTCCATCGAAATCCCCTACAGTACCAAAGTTAAATTCAGACAAAGGCTGAGAATATGCAGTTATTTTTGGGTATTCTGATAAATTATAGATAGCAATTGATAATGTCAGCATAAGAATCATAGTTGTTGACAGTAGAAAAATACACACAGCATTTCCTGTAATCATACTTTGTTGTAGAATCGAAATAAATCTAATTTAAGCGTATAACATTTGGCTTGCGTTCCATAATAAAATTAAATATTGTCATTTTAGAATAACCCCTTAAAACAGATAACAATTGAATTAAAAATCTGTTTAACCTTGTGTGGTTTTATACCTGAAACACACATGTTAAAAAAAACAACGGATGAAACATTTCATAGTTAATTTATTTGCGTAACTTTGGTTATTTTAAGATCCAAAGTTGAAGCATAACCCAATATACACACATATTAATAATAGTAAATGATGCCTAATAATTACTACAATAATTGGGTTTTGCCTGCATTTGTTCAAAATATATGCAAGGTTTTAGGACTCTTGATGATTAGGATTATTAGAAATGATTCCAATAATTCCCACCCCTTCTCCTTGCTCAACTAAAAAAATATCCACATATACTTATTCTGGGCTTTTGAGATCGTTTAACCTCTGTGTATGGTCAAAACGATGCTTATAACTACCTAAATCATTATTTTTTTGAGTCTTGTATGATCAATTAACCTAGGCAAGCAACAAATTCTCAACAACGGCTTTATCTTGCTTTTTGTAGTACTGCGTCATTAACTCTTCATAATGCTTATCGCAAACCCCGTAGTAATTGAGCGATTCTTCCCTGGAATTCTGATCAATAACTGCTATTGGATTAATTCCTACACTGATACATTCTTCTATTTTGCATGTATCAGTTGTTACACCGAACAGTTCGTTCATAGAAAAGAATAACAAATTATTATACATATTCATGTTGCAAATCAATTATGTATCACCACGGATTCTATATAGTTAACAGATATAAAGTGAAAAGATATTTTGTTTTCTTGAAATTCCCAAACTATAAACCACTACAGACCAAATGGTAACAAAGTAAGGGTAACATGAACCAAACTAACAATCAGTTGATGTTTTTGTTCGATTTGGATAATCCATCGCTGTTGACAAGCCAAATTCTAAATATTTATTATATCCTCGGAAATATAACAATTTCACAAAAAACAGTAACTGTAGAAAATCATGAGAATCGTACATATAAATAAGTTTACAAACTTTTAAATTTACTCTGCATATCAAATGTAAGCATATCGTGCCCATATCTAAAAATTGGCAGTCTATAAAGAATAGGATCATAATTTCAAAAACAGAAATACTCTGCTTAACGGGAATATTGGGAATAGCCATATTTTTTAGATTTTGGAACTTGGACGCAGTTGGCTTGGGAGGGGATGAGTCGGTTTATTCAGGGCAGGCACTTCTCCTAACAGGGCATGAAGAGTTAAGCAGGTACTTTGTGTTAATCTCAAGGGGGGTCTCAAATTTCCTTTTCCACCAAACGCTGCAGGGTTTTGTCTTCCTTACTTTTGGATTTTCTGACTTTACTGCTCGCATTGTATCCGCAGTGCTTAGCGTCCTGACTGTTGGACTAGTTTTTCTGATTGCAAATCAGTTTTTTGGGAGAGGGGTTGGTTTGTTGTCTGCTTTTTTCATGGCCATAACAGCATACCCCATAGCCACCGGCAGAGTCGCGCTTCTGGATTCAACATTCACATTCATGTTTGCCTTGGCTATGCTTTTCCTTGCAAAATGGGTATATTCATCTCAAAACAAATATGCATACATCTTAGCTTTTACCACTGGACTTGGGATTTTGGCCAAGGTTCCCTCGGTCTTGATTCTCCCCATCACCATCATCACCTTGGTTGCATCCAGAAAACTCCGGAGACTTGCTAGACCCAAAGTAATAGTAATATCGTTTTTGCTGTTTACAATTGCGCTTAGTCCCGCAATTTATCAGGTTGTAAGCAACCTTCAAACCTACAAGGCATTTTTTGCAGAAGGCAACTCTAGATCGACAAATGTTCCCGACACATATTATTTGAGCAAACTAATGCAATATAGCAGCATTTTCTTTGTGTCTTTGTCTGGTATTGGTATAATAGTATCCCTATACCACAGGAAAGAAGGGGACATACAATGTCTTGTATGGTTAGCCCTGGTTGCTGTTTTCTTCCAGATAACCCCCATCAAGGGATGGAATTACATATTGCCACTTTTTCCTGTACTGGCAATTCTATCCGCAAGGGGCATTTTTGCCCTTACAGCACCATTGAGGCAACAACTTTCCGAATTCAAAAGGACAAGGAAAATAAAGTTGGGATACGCCTCCATAAAGGCACCTATTGGCATTATAGCAGTTGCACTTCTTTTGCTTTCAACATATTCCTCCATATACAACAGTCTTTACCATATCACCTATGAAAGGCCTTTTGCGGGGCTAAAGCAGGCAGCATTTTGGCTCAAGGAAAATGTGCCCTCTGAGACTGGCATAATGACCATTTCTTACGGTTCAGCCCAATACCTTTTTGGCCTGTATGCTGATATTGATGCATATCCATTTGGTTCCTTTAAACTTCATACCCTATTGCCTAACGGAACCACTGTTGCGGGTCCACCCAACCCCGACCTTCTTGTGCAAAACGGCTTGGTAAAGTATTTTGTCTTTTACCTTTCGGATGGTGATCAAGGAGACGACCCCTTTCACCAATTCAATAAAACAGCAACAGAAAGAAACTTCCTCCAATTCATTCAAAGGTACGACGGTCATACAAGGCA
>JACDHC010000265.1 GCA_013821245.1 Candidatus Nitrosopumilus sp. | reverse complement strand
CCCAGTCTGATTTCTGGTAACTTTATAAAACATGCACATCATGAATAGTACCAGGTTGTATAAATTTATCTTGCTGAGCATTCAGGAATAAAGCATTTACAAGAAAGAAGCAGATTAATGAAATAGTACAAAGCATAGACTGCATAATGCATGTTTCCAATCTCTGACAACCATAAATAGGGTTTGCTTGGTAACTATACAATCCAATGATAGTTTATATTTGAGAGCATATTATGTAAACCAGATGCAAATGAAATCAACCAAAGCGGTTAGAAAGTGTGCAGTAACTCCAAAATATGTAAGCCCCAATCAACTTACAATAGTAGGTTTTGAGACACCATTTGAGCAACACCTTACCAGTACAAATCGTTGGGTAAATTTATCAAAGTTGATACCATGGGATAAAATTGTGGGTCAATATGATTTACAATTTAAATCAACAGAAGGTCGTCCACCTATTAGTGGTAGAATTGTGATTGGCGCTGTTATCATCAAGCACATGTTGCATCTTACCGATAGAGAAACGATACAACAAATACAGGAGAATGTATTTATGCAACACTTTTTGGGCTATGCTAGTTTTACAAACGAAGCCCCTTTTTCACCCTCCTTATTTGTCGAGATTAGAGAAAGATTGAGTGTTGATGTTTTAATGGGCATAAATGATATTATCGTTCATAACAACTTTGAAAGAAATAGTTCCATTATTTATTCAAACACCGGTGGCAATAAAGATGATGATGATACAAAGCCCCCTGTTTTTAATGAGTCTGTTGCATCAACACCAGCAGATATAACCTTAAGCTCTGAGATTAAGAACGAAGGAAGGCTGCTGATGGATGCCACCGTTGCTCCGCAAAACATTACCTATCCAACCGATTTAAAACTACTCAATGCTGCCAGAAGAAAGAGTGAAGAGCTTATTGATAAATTGTATAATAAAGAAATGCATGGTGCTGAAAAAGTGAGAACGTATAGAAAAGTAGCCCGTAAAATTTTTTTAAATACTGCTAAGAAAAAATCTAAATCTGCCAAAGAGATATATAAAGCAAATGGAACACAACTAAGATATCTTAGAAGAAACTTATCGCACATTACAGATTTATTATCGGTTTATAAAGCATATTCCATACCAACAGGGTTAAAGCAAAAAGATATCGACTACCTGCAAACATTAGAATTGGTATATCATCAGCAAAATAAAATGTTTACTGCAAGAACACACAGTGTAGAGGATAGGATTGTAAATATACATCAGCCTCACGTACGCCCAATTGTACGGGGCAAGGAGGGCAAGAAAGTAGAATTTGGCAGTAAGCTACAAGTATCACTGGTAAAAGGTTTTGCATTTTTAGATAGATTGTCATGGAATAATTTTAATGAAGGCAAATGCTTGCAAAACTCTGTGGATGATTACAGAAAACGTTTTGGATTTTACCCCGAAGAGGTATTGGCAGATCAGATATATTGTAATAGAGAAAATAGGAAATGGCTAAAGAAACTAGGAATAAAATTACGAGCAAAGCCACTCGGACGACCTAGAAAAGAGGCACTGTCAAATCTTGTAAGTCCTGGGGAGCGCAATCCGATAGAAGGAAAATTTGGGCAAGCTAAAGTGAGATATGGTTTAGATAACATCAGTGCTAAATTGAAATCAACTAGCGAATCTTGGATTGCAACCATCATACTGGTGTTAAACCTCGTTAATTTAACGAGGCTTAACTTGTTGTACATATTCCAAGTGCTAAGAAATTATGTATTCAGCCTTTTTGATAAAAGTAATTGGAGGTTGAGTTTTTGAGCAAGCCCTATTTATAAACCGTTTCAAAAGAACGGGTACCATAAGGTGCCCGGGCATTATCGCCTAAATACAAATAATCATATTGTGGTAGCTGCTTTACTATTTCCTTCAATACCGTTAAACCACCATAGCATCGATGCTGAAAAGTAAAAAACACCAAACGATTAATATTTTGGCAAACCTTTTAATTTTTTCCATGTCATAATTTTTTGTAGTTGAACCAATACTCAGCAAATGACAGACCATGGTTAAATTGTCAAATTATGCATACAAAAGAATATCATGATGTAGTTTATTATGGAATACACTTTTTACCGAGGATCATTAATACAACCATTCTTTAATTCATAGAATAATCAAAAAAATCCCGCCGAAGCGGGATTTTCCATTTAAAAAACTAGACTCTGAACTTTATACAACCGGCTATTCTCCTGATTGCAACATTTTGCCTGTTACCTGTTGTCCATTCAATCGCAGAACATAAATAAGCGTGGACCGCTGGCTGTTGGGTACCTGTAATTCAAAAGTCTGGGTTCCTGCCGTAAACAGGCCCTGGTGAATAGTTTTCACCTTTTGACCCAGCATATTATGAACTTCCAGGCTTCCCTGGCCCGCTTCCTTACTGTTTATTACAAACCGGATACGGTCATTATAAGGATTGGGAAAGGCCTTGACGCTGGTACCTGCACCCAGATCGATCGGAATGATGGTTTCGCTTAAGGATGACTGTTGGTTAGTGGATGTAGTAATATTGTTTGCACACGAAGAATTACTACAATTGGCAGCTTGAGAAATACAACCATCCTTCTTCGCCTTGATGCCGGTAACAGCACCAGGAGCCAGGTTATTAAATAC
>JACDHC010000264.1 GCA_013821245.1 Candidatus Nitrosopumilus sp. | reverse complement strand
GTCGTATTGCCCATTGAACTCATGTTATCCATATTCATGGTCATACTTTCATGTTGTGCTGCGAATGCTATTGCTGGTGATGCCATTCCTATAACCAGTGAAACAGCTGCTACGATGCCTACAATTA
The DNA here is from genome assembly GCA_013821245.1 of Candidatus Nitrosopumilus sp. GTDB lineage: Archaea > Thermoproteota > Nitrososphaeria > Nitrososphaerales > Nitrososphaeraceae > Nitrosocosmicus. Next base: position 2,543 of record JACDHC010000264.1, on the reverse strand, counting down.
CAATTAAGTTTGATTTATACATGTATCTACAGTAGTATTTTACTGTTATTTAAGACCTTAAATTTATGTAAGGATTTGACAAAATTGTATGCATAGTCATAATATTGCAAAACTGTTAAAATAAAAAAATAGTTTTTTTAAAATTATTGTTATGGTCGGACTGACGGAGTGTAAATGAATCCAGTTTCACCTGCGGAAGTTAAACTTTCTGTTTCTGTCATATTTCCGGCCATGGTATTTCCACTTTAAACACAATATATTGGGTCATCATAGTGCTTGCATTAAGTATTTACAATGCTATCTAAACAACATTGCAAAACAACACAAAACATCAAAGAATCAACAAAATCAGTATATTTTGTTTTAAATGAATTAATTTATTTAACTGTCTCTGCATCAGATTCAGATTGTTGACATACTATTAAAGTAGGCGAAATGGTCTCCGATACGTATCTGTCATCCTCAGTTAACTCAGCAAATAGATTAAATCCATCAATATGATGAATCACCCTTATGGCTTGTTATAGCAGGCATATTGTACTGATTATGATATCTAAAATTTGGTGCTTATTTTTCTTCAATTTATATTCAAACTGGGGAACGTTATATAACAGGAATAGATCCAGATCAGAATACACCTCTAATCATTTCTGCAATAGTTTTCTTTGCTGTTGCAGAAGTGCTTGTAAAAGATTTTATCTAAATCTTGATGTTAGCTAAAGCAAGTGAAAAGGAAGTGTATGACCACAGGTGCATCAATTACCTGCCTAACGGATTAAAGAAAAATAAAAATTTGTGAACTGGTAATTGTTAGGGTAGGCAAAATGGGCATCCAGTTTCACCTGCGGTAGTTAAACTTTCTGTTTCTGTCATGTTTCCGGCTGTCATGTTTCCGGCTGTCATGTTTCCGGCTGTCATGTTTCCGGCTGTCATATTCTGCCCCTGTGCCATTACTGAGTTCAGGGAACCAGAAACCAAACTAGGTAAGATAGCTGCTGTTGCGATCGTTGCTATTATCATTATCACAAATATGTTTTGTTTCATAGGTAGTAGTAACTAATGAACATCGTATATAAGGCTGTATTAAAAGTAACAGGTATGTTGAAGCCGCTTTAAAGTGGACCCAAGGAACATGATTCAAGGTTGAATAGAGCCTATGACCTAATTTTATGAAACTAAATGAAAAGCAATAGGTTTGATTTGTTATCTTGGTATCAAAAGGACCAGTCATTTATGATCTCAATACTCTTTACCTCATTCCAGTATTCCTCAAACAAGATCTGTTGAACTAATACTTTATCCGATTCATTAGTAAATTAATTTACCAGGTTATTACTCTTATTTTATAGGATTTAAAGAACATATTTTCCATCAAAACATATATAGTCATTTCATCGAATCCCCCTATCTATTTGAACATCCCAGTTGGATCAAATTGCTTCCATTGTTATCATTTAAAATCTCAATTTGATCTTGTATATGGCCGCTATCATAATTATCTGCAATGATTTTGCTCACAATATCATTTTGTAATTTAGAACCCAAATTGTTCAGCATATTTGAATTAAATACGAGTTTTAAAATTTATAATTAGAGAATATTGTTATTGACTCTGTTTGGTCTGGCCAACGAGAGAATTTATTTCGTTTTGTATATTCCTAATCCCAAACAAGGATTTATCATACCCATCATTATGTTGATGTTCTAATTCTTTTGTACGCGACGATAAAGGTATAGCAATTTTCCACAAATCCCGATAAACACAGATCTGTTTCTGAACTAACGACTCTGAGTTTCTAAAGAAAGTTTGTAATAGCCCATCATCTTTGCCTTGCATTATAACTACCATGAAAAATTTTTTACCATATAATCCAATATGATCTCGCAGGCCCTCCAAATGTCTAATTTCTAAGAAAACGAGTGTTTTCAGAAAGTCGATATTCTCAGAGTTTGCATCAACTAACAACTTGCCTGATAATCATTTTTCCTTTGCCATTCTTTCCTTAATGAGTCCTAATGTTTCCACGCAATATTATAAAGCTCACTTGCAGGTTTCCGCATCCCAATAAGCACTAGCATTTTTCTCCCATTTGGTAATTCCAATATGCATTAACCCTAAAACTTGACCTTAATCATAAACAACATCTGAAATTTCGGGACGTCTAAAATTAGGGCTCCTTTAATTGATTGAATAGCAAATGATCCACCAATATAATAAATCATAATTGTTAAAAACATCGCGGTTGCAATAATTATCACTTTGGTTCAAGAATTTCCTAAACATTTTATCTTGTGTTGAGTACATCCGTGGGAATTAGGTTTTTTGAGGTATAGGGGCTCAGTTCGGTTCATATGCAAGCGGTTTATGTCCATGCGATCCTACAATACCGCAAGCGATACCACGCTCAGCACTTTGTTACTCCTAAACCAGTAACGCAGATTGACTGATACTGATAAGGGCGGCCCGGGAGCATATGATATCAGCATCCACCCAATAGACAAATTCCTTGCTGAAGTACGAAAGACCAAATAAAAGGTTAGGG
>JACDHC010000081.1 GCA_013821245.1 Candidatus Nitrosopumilus sp. | reverse complement strand
CCAAAATCCGTTTTCAAGTCAAATGTTGCATCGTCAATGGAAGTATTGGATTACTGTGTTAATTCAAAAGTAAAAAAGTTAATTTTTGCATCGTCATCAGCTGTCTATGGGGATGTTAAAGCAAGTGTATTACATGAGGATTTGCTTTGCAAACCTACTTCACCATATGGTTCTTCTAAACTTGCTGTTGAAAACTATCTTCATTCTTATTGGAAAACCTATGGGCTTGAATGTGTGGCATTAAGGTATTTTAATGTATTTGGCTCTAGACAAGGTAACAACCCATATAGCGGTGTAATAACAATTTTTGTCAATAGGATATTAAAGAATCTTAAACCCATGATTTTTGGTGATGGATTGCAAATAAGGGACTTTATCAATGTAGATGATGTTGTAAAGGCAAACATGCTTTCAATGATGTCAAAAAATGCAACTGGAGAGGTTTTTAATATAGGCACAGGAAGCGGCACAACAGTTTTAGATTTAATTCATATGTTGTATGATTTGATAGGCAACGAAAAAATAAACCATGTGTTTTTAAAAAGCAGACTTGGTGACATACAAGCGAGCATTTCATCTATAATCAAGGCAAAGAGCCTGATTAATTTTCATCCCCAGGTGAATATTGAAAATGGCCTAAAACAGTTTGCAGAATGGTCTGCTAAAGAATCGGATGGTGGAGTAAAACAAAATAATCTAATAAAAAATGCTAAAAGCATAAGATAAAGCATATTTAATTTTCTATAGTTTAATTGAAAATCATCTATGGTAATTTAAAGACTTTTAGTATTTGGAATATTTTCCTTACTTTTATAATTTTTATTAATGGTGTTAATTTCTTGATATGTTTAGGTGGAAAATTAAGATTCCAATATTTATATTGAGACACTGACTTTTATTGAGAATATAATCATGTTGTGTATTTTCATAATTAACGATATTTTAAAGTTAAAGCATTATAGGCATCTTTAAGTTATTTATCTACATTTATATTTAGTTTTTTTTTTTTAGTAACAAATTTAAATCATTATCTATAATAGTACATAATAATGATAATAAAATATTTTTCATTTTTATTACTTTCAGTGTTTTTGATACCCTTAATACAAACTGCTAATGCGCAATCAATATTGGATCAAATTGGCGGGGCATTTAACAATTTAACCTCTCCTGGAGGGCAGTCACAATATAGTATCACAGGCCAAGATGCATTTTCACCAAATGTCAATACCACCCCATCTGGACAAACACCAAACACCACCAGCGGCACCACCGCAGGCCAGGCAGGGCAATCACCAAGCGGCACCACCGCAGGCCAGGCAGGGCAATCACCAAGCGGCACCAATACCCCGGCTGGAGCAGGCGCATCAGATGGGCGTCAAGATTTGGCTAGTCCCGCTGGAGAAAAAGCTTTTGAAGAAGGCATGTCTACCGCAGATCAGGCTGGTCAAGCACCGCTTATAGCACGTCAAACATCCAATAATACCGGTGGCCAATTCGAATCAACTTTGGAAAAACCTGCAGGCATGGCTGGGGTTATACAGGATACTCCTAATTATGACAAAGTAGTACCTAATGCAGGAGAAACTACTAGTAATGCTGTAATCCAAGCCAATCAATCTGAAAACAACGTACAAACCTCTACTGCTAAATATCCAAGCAATGGATCTAGGCCCTCTGTTAGTGGTTTAACCGATGTCCGACCCTCAGAATATATGAATTATACATCTGAATTAAATAAGGCAAATATAGGCGGTAATGATACACCCAAATTAGCTACTACTATTGGCGATGCGTTTAAGGACACCTCAAAAACTATTGGTGATGCAGTAGGAAACATAATCCCCAAATAACTTAAATCTTTATTTATTAATCGCTTTATAAAAATCCAATCCTGCATTTGCCATAAAGTTGATGTATAAATTAATACGAGGTGTTTAAAATGTATTGTAAATATGCTATTAAATATTTAAAATTGGATACCACCTCTTTTAAATTCATTTGCTTTATGCTGTATTTTTAATTATTCTGATTTTTACCAAATCTTCTTTCCAATTTCCAGTGTTGCTGGGGGAAAATGGCATTATATTCCATTATTAATATCGAGGTAAAAGGTTATAAAATCAATAATGATGGGTTATTTCATACTAAAAAAATGACTTTATAAATCATATCTATTCTAAATAGTTCATCTGTTGCCATGCAGCAAACTTGCCCTCAATAATCATAACGCATTGACGGGTGTGGTTTTGTGAAAAGTGTGGATGAGTTGAGTTTGAACTTTAAATAAGCAATGCGTTATGTCGCACATTGTTAAATATATTCCCATTGTATTGCTTGTCTTGATTTGGCAGTTGTGGTTTGTGACCGCGAATTGTCATATTGCCAATTAATGTTTGTTATTTCCTGTTTGATAAATATTTTAAATTGTTTTGCCCAATTTGATAAAGGCTGTAGGGTTGTAACTCTGTGTATGCGTTATTTTATTAGAGAAGATGGTAAGTTTTGTTATTTCAGTCCATCAGTTAATTCGCCGATTGAATGCAAATGAAACTGAAATTACCTGTTGGGTAAAATGGTTTAAATTTTGCCGTTAGTTAAATTGAAGTTTTGCAGGTGTATTTTTATAAAGTAAAAAAAATTGTTAAAGCGCCCGGGCCGGGATTCGAACCCGGGTCGAAGGAGTGACAGTCCCCCATACTGGACCGGACTTTACAATGCAATCTAATGCATTTCTATACTACCCGGGCACTTCTAATTTTTTGAAGGTAAAGCCATTAAAATGTTTGGATCACCTAATTACCAACAAAAAATGATTTCCTAGATGAAATATCAATTAAAATAAATAGTTTTGTCAGTTTTAACAGGTTTAAATTAGTGTTAGCATAAATTTTAAATTATGCTTGAACAGACTGATGATGACTTTCAATCTGTATTCTTTGAGCTTGCGGGGGATCTTAGACTGTATATGTTAATGAAATTGTCATCAAAACCGTATCGTTTGTCCCAATTGGCGAATGAATTGCACGCAACTATCCAGGAATCTCATAGAAATATCAACAGGCTGATTGATTCGGGTTTTGTAAAAAAAACTGGAGACGGCGACTTGGTATTGACACCATATGGAAAAATCATTGTAGCTTTGATCCCAAACTTTAATTTTCCTTTTATCCATAAGGAATATTTTCAAGAACATGCTGTTAGTAACCTTCCTTTAAAATTTATTCAAAGAATAGGTTCACTGAATAACTGTGAGGTTGTTGTGGGTGTGATGGCGGTCCTTCAGCGCTGGAAAATGGTGTACAACAACTCTCGCATGTATATCAGGGAAATTATGTCTCAAGTTCCAATAGATTTAATAGAAACAATTGCAGAACGCATCAATAATAATGTAAAGTTCTCTTATATTTTTCCTAATGACGTTGTGATTCCCAAAGGGAGAACTGAACTTTTAAAAAAACTGGGATGGGCAAACATGATTTTTAAAGGAATGGTAGAGCGACGCTTGGTTGATAAAGTTAGCATTGTAATTATCTTCAATGAGAATGAATCCTGCATTTCTTTTCCTACTCTAAAAGGGGAACCTGATCTTAATATCATGTTCTACAGTAAAGACGAATCCTTTCATGAATGGTGTGAGGATTTTTTTAGCTATGAATGGACGCGCTCAAAACAGTTTGATGAGTCTAAATTAAGTCCAGAAATCTAGTTAATCGTTTTTCTTTATTCAATCTAATAAATCATCTTTTTATATTTGTTATAAGTCTTATAGGTATATGCCAGAAGCCTTTGTGCTAATGAATGCAGAGTTGGGTAGTGAAGAGTCTATCATTAATGAACTAAAAAAAATAGATTTGGTAAAAAATGTTTTTCAAGTGTATGGTGTATATGATATAGTGGCTCTTGTGGAGGGAGAAACCATGGATAAAGTTAAAGAGACTATTACTTGGAACCTTCGAAAATTAAATGGGGTTAAGTCAACTTTAACCATGATTGTTATGGAGTAAACTATACTTTTACTTTTACTTTAATTTTGGCAAACAATAGCAACTTTAATTTACACCTTCGATTCCTAAATACATGTGCGATTATTTTCTAAAAAAAATGAGAAGGACAACACCAAAAAAAAATGCAAATCTTGTGATATGGTCTTTGAGGATGATGACAGGTTAAGACGTCATGCTAGAAAGGCCCACAGTGAGAAAAATAGCGATATGCCAAACTTTAATCCCTTTGGAACATAATTTGCTTTTTATTATTGGTCTTTTAAAATAGTCAAATTTACTATGTTTCCGATCAATGATGATGCTCCAAGAACTATTGGACGGCCATTTATTAATTATGGTTTAATTGCGGTTAATGTTATTATATTTATTTATGAAGCAATCGTGACGTCTTATTTCTCTAATAGTTTTGCCCAGTTTAGCTTATTTTCAAATTACGGTGCTGTTCCAAACCTCATTTTGTCTGGCCAGAATCTTGGCTCACTCTTTACCTCAATGTTTATGCATGGTGGCATAGCCCACCTAATTGGAAACTTAGTTTTTCTTTATGTTTTTGGAGATAATTTGGAAGGTCGTTTTGGGCACTACAAGTACCTAATGCTGTACCTATCTTGGGGTGTTGTTGCCTCATTTACGCACAGTATTTATGCAGTTTCGACAGGTGATGGGAATATACCTGCAATTGGTGCGTCTGGTGCAATATCTGGGGTCCTTGGTGCCTATCTGATTTTCTTTCCTCATGCTAAAATACATACGATAATCTTGGCGTTTTTCATTACTACCGTGAGAATCCCTGCTTTGGCGTATATCCCATTTTGGTTTATAATGCAACTGATTTTTGCATTAATTGGCCAATCAGGTGGTGTTGCATACCTTGCCCATATTGGGGGGTTTTTAGGAGGGGTAGGTACTGCCTTTATATGGAAATCTTTTTCCCCACCATTTGATGGTTCCATCCCTGAATCTAGAATAAACAGAAAAAGCCAACAATATCCGACTCTAAAAAGTGATGTTTCTGATAAACATGTTCCTCCGGAAATTATATCTGGAAACGGTTTTTTGGATGTGATCATTCAAGTTCGCGGTGTTGATATGGATTCAAACATTCAAGCAAAATTTGATAGTTCTACTAATAATCTATCGGTAAAAATACTGGATCTTAACAAAACCTATTCAGTTGAGATTCCCAATCCTGATAGTTATGCTTTTGAGGTTTCATCTGTTACAGTTATCAATGGTATCGTTAAGATAAGATTGGTCCGCCTTTCCTAATCACTTTTTAGATGGATGCATAAAAAAAGAATTTAAATAGATTTATAAGCCATATTTTTGCATTTTGTTATACAATGTCTCAGCATCAACCTCCGAATGTTGGTGGAGGAAAGATTTCACGTAGGGATTTCTTAAAATTGCTTGCTGCTGCAGGAACTGTTATGACTTTTACACCTTTTGTTGATTGGGGAAAGTTTTTGCCTAATCCAAAAGAAGCTAGTGGTGAGAGAGCAAAGGTAGTTTTGCCTGATGGCTCACAAGCAAATGTTAACAAATTTAAAGTCAATCACTCTGAAGCAGTTGTTTATCCTTTGAGCGAGGACCCCGCTTTAAATGAAGAAGCTTTTAGAACATGGCAATTCATACGTCTCCCGGCGGAATTGGGTGGTGAAAAAAATGACCATACTGCTTTTCGTATGTATAGTATGGTCTGCTTACATTTATGGTGTTTATGGAAATACTGGCCAGAAGATGGGAGAAAACGTGGGGAATGCCCTTGTCACGGTACAATGTATGATCCCATGAATGGAGCGGCTTTTGCAGGGCCAGCGGCATTGCAGGCTCCACCTTCAAATGTTTTGCCCATGTTGGATTTAGAAGTGGATGACCAGGGCAATGTCTGGATTACCCCTCCTAATTGGAGTCCTTCGGCAAATGGTGTTGTAGGATATGGGCGCTACCTTAAGTAGTCAAGATAATAGCCTAGTAAGGCTGTTTAGGTGGATCTATGCGGGCCTGGATCGCACTATATTTATGGGATTAAAGTTTACATTTCCTGCCAAGTTTGTAAGCCCACTTGGATTCCTTGGCATGCTTACTTTTGTTGTTTTTATTATTTTGGGCATAACCGGTGCCCTTTTGATGTTGTGGTACGAACCAATACTTAACAGAGCTTGGGATAGTGTTGAGAGAATAAACGATACCATTCCATATGGTTTTCATATTCGCAATATACACTATCATGCCTCCAATGCAATGGTTATGCTGGCCATTTTGCATATGTACTATCAGTTTTTCAGCGGTAGGTACAAAATTAGAAACGAAATACTTTGGGTAACGGGCATACTTATAGGGGTTTTGACCATTCTGGAAGCTTTTACTGGCTATGACATTATTTTCAGTGAGCGTGCGGAACTAGCCATTTCAATTGCTGCCTCGCTGACGAATTCGATTCCGATTTTAGGACCTGATATGATGAACGCCTTTTTCGGATCAGGTTTCCATGACTTTGTACTTCGATTCTACGCCTTTCACGTGTTCTTTTTACCTATTGTGTTATTGGGATTGATGGTGGTGCATTTCCCACGGTTTTTGGTATTTGACGTACCTATGGTTATGGCTGTAAGTGGAGCTATAATGCTAACAGGCGGTGTGTTTCCAATAGATATGGGACTCAAATTTGATCCGAACGTGCCGCCTGGTATCACTGTTCCCGAATGGTATCTGACTGGATTGTATTCCTTTTTAAGGAGTGGTTACGACAAATTTACAACTGGAGTAGCTTGGCCAGGGCTTTTTATCCTGACACTGTTAATCATTCCTTTTATAGATAGGTATAAAAAATTCTCCTGGAAAGATAGGCCTATAATATCTGCGATAGGCATAACCAGCATTGCACAAATAATGGTCACTACGTACTGGGGCTTCTATATCGATCCAGACAGAACAAAGTCTTTGCTAGAGCGATTGGTGATAGATCCTATATTTTTGTATACCGTAATGGCGTTGATAGTTCCGCTATCATTTGGATTTACATATCTTATGATAAAACTAGCCAAAAACGCAGAGATGAATGCTAAAAATCAGAAGAAAACTACAGAAAAAAGCCCTATACAGCTGCCTGAAAAATGGCTATACATCATATTTGTCTGCCTTATCGGCTTCCAAGTATATTTGAATATTGCAACGTACTACGCATTGTTGAATGGGATGAAAAACTTCTCACTGTTTTTGGTTGGCATAATAATGCTGGTGTTTGCTGGAATGTTTCATCTATATAGGTATGGCAAAAACATTCCAAAATCAAATGTTCAAGTTATATCTTCCAAAAAACATCGCTATGATCTTCCATCATTAGGCAATAAAATGCTCCGTAGAGATATGCCAAAGAATAAGGTGTTGACAGGGTCAACGGTTTCATCATTACCTGATAACTCTGATAGCATAAACAATGAAGAAAAACCAATCGAAAACCCAAGCATCAAAACTCCATCCACAACCTCTTCATCCACAACCTCTTCATCCACAACCTCTTCATCCACAACCTCTTCATCCACAACCTCTTCATCCTAATTTTTTTAATTTTTTTATGGTTGTTCTCATAAGATATTTTTTTTATTTTTTCCTGAAAAAACCAAAATATGAATCGGTTTTCATAAAATGGCGGATACCTAATTGAAGGTTGTCAATAAAATAATAAAAATATATTTATTATCTTGGTTGCCTAGTATACCTGTTTGGAAAGAGTCAACAAACATCAAATAAGCGGTATCAGCATAGTGTCTTTTATAATAGTTGTAGCTATTAGTTTAACTTATTATCAATTTGTATTTATGCCAACTTTAAGTGCCAAACCTATAGTGGCGGAGGAGATACTAAATCCCTCAGAGCCAATCCAGGCCTCAATTGTTGAAGGTTCGTCCCAACCGTCACAAACTAATACTTACGAGCCAAAGGAGATAATTGGTAAATTGGGAACCTCGAACAAAGTAGTGTGGACAAATAACGATGCGGTACCCCATACGGTAACTACTGATAATGACTATGAAGACCCTACAAATGGGCGATTTGATACCATGCCTACTATTGGATTGATACCACCAGGAGGAACTTTTGAATTTACTTTCACCGAAGACGG
>JACDHC010000263.1 GCA_013821245.1 Candidatus Nitrosopumilus sp. | reverse complement strand
TTGTATTATTTATGGATAATAACAACAATGTAAATAATTTGTTATTAGACAAATTTATTGAAAATTCTTCATTTACCAAGCGACAAATACAAATAATCTATAAAATTCACAATAGGGAGGCAAGACTTAAAGAGATAAGCTCTGGGGCATATTATAGAGAAGTAAAGCAGTGTAAAGCTAAGATAAGAAAATTGTATTACTCCATCATTGTTCTTAATTTAATGGGCATTTTAAATGGTGAACAATTGACAACCATAGACTCAATTGTTCACAAACTGGATATACTAAAGGATAATCACAACATACATCACAATGATGCTTCGGATCCTGTGATAGACATCATCGAAAAGCTACTTGATAGGATGATACTAATGTAAATTTCAGTAGAATACGACAAAGAACCTGTAGATCCATCACATCCAATAAGCATATATCACACTTACTGTCATATAGGATGTGAGCATAGATGTTGTATCACTATTATTATACTACATTACCGTCCCATTTTGCCTTAGCCTAATTGCAACAATATCAATAAAAATATCTTATGATAAACTAAAAAATAAAAACAAAGGAAAATACCGCTCTTTAGAACTAAAAATTTTTGACCTTGAGAAGCAACTAAAAGACCAAATAGAAAAAACTAACCTTTTATCAGATATCATAGTTTCAAGAACAAATCAAACCAACTCTAAATTGGACAACATACAGAGCCTTATACAAATTTTAGATGGAAACATTTTAAACATAAATACATCACAATATCAAACAACATCACCACAACAGTATCATGTAAGCAACCCAAATTACCAACAATCACAAGCAAACCACATTATATCATCACACTCACAAATAGAGAAAGAGAGCCATGATGACAATGATGACAATAACCAGCAAAATAGCACTATTGAGTACATTCTAAAAAAATTAGAAAATAAATCATTAACTACACCGGAAATACAACGGATTATTGGCAGAACCAGAGAACATACATCAAGGCTTATGAAAAAACTATACGATAATAAATTTGTAGATAGAAATGTTGACTCAAAACCCTTTAGGTATACTATTACAAACGAAGGTCATAGACTGTTGACAAAACACTCTGTTTCAGATATTGACCATCATCCTGATTATCGGGAGAATAATGGGAATTTAACATCTGAGTTGAACGAGACTCAATATCCTGTGAGTTTAAATTCGGAGTGACATCCTTTTGGGTCCTTATTAGCTTATAAATCCACTCTTTTCCCCTTTTGCTTCTCATTAGCTTATTTTTTTCATGATACCTTGATAAATATGTGGAGATTAGGCTTAATTGAAGTTGTTCACCATAGAGACTCTCATAGGATTCAACAATGTTTGAAGAGGTAAAAGAACTAAATGCAAAATTATTCTCAATAAGGGCCCATATTCTTGACTCTATGGAGTTTAGAGAAGGGTTGATTTTATTTGTATATTTTTGATTGCCATTAGCATTAAAATTATAATTTGGTTTAGTCACAGGAATAGATTCTTCTTTAGAAACATTTAGTGATTCCACCAGCTGAAGCACTTTTTGAATTTTATCTTTTGATAGATTGCCTTCCAAAGAAAGATTATACTTTCCACCATCATCATCTTCAAGTTCTATTTTTATCTTTTTCTTTCCGGTGGACAATCTATCGTCTCTGTGAACTTGACAGTATCTGTTAACTTAACAGTATTGTGTTAATTTTGATAACTAACAGCTAAGTTTTTTTTAGCTAAAATAGGCATGAGTTAGTATTGCATTCAAGAATAAATGATAATTATTATTTATAAATATGATTGCTTTAGGTTCCAGTGGAAATAAAGGGGTTGATTTACGGTTGTTAACTATGTTAAAATTAAAAACACGGTTCCAGTGGAAATAAAGGGGTTGATTTACGGTTGTTATCATAATTTATTTATCAGTTAAGCACTTTGTTAATGTAAAAGAAATACTCCCAGACCCCTTTGTTTCTAATGCAATTTACAATAATTTGTATTCATATTCATATTTTTTATTTTTATTATTTAGTTTATAATAGTTGATTAAGGGCTTTATAAGCAATTGTTAATAACTGTTAACATAATTATAATGTTATTATCTTTTATTGTTCGAATAGAAAAGAAGGGGTGTGTGTGTCAATATCTCACAACCTAAGGTTAGGTGAAAGAAACAATGGATTCGGATTATTTAGATAATATATTTGAAAAGGCAGTAATTGGAAATAATTTAATTAAAAACAGAAAAACTTTGACAATAGACTATGTTCCAGAAAAACTACCATTTAGGGATCTGGAATCAAAGACTATTGCTCAGGTGTTATCTGTTGTATTAAAAGACGGAAGACCATCCAATCTTTTAGTTTTCGGAAAACCTGGAACCGGCAAAACTGCTGTTGTAAAAAATGTGATTAATAGACTAAAAAAAAAATCAAAAGAGCATGGAATAGGTATAACAGTTACAATAGTCAACGCAAAGACCGCAAATACCTCCTACAAAGTTTTATATGATATTGCCGAGGGGATTGGAACAAATAAAATTGATAAAAAACTAAAGGTTCATTTTACAGGGTTATCTATGGGAGAAGCAACAGATAGAATCCTTGAGTACATAAAAAAAAATCAACTTCAGGTAATTTTGGTTATTGATGAAATAGATTCCTT
>JACDHC010000262.1 GCA_013821245.1 Candidatus Nitrosopumilus sp. | reverse complement strand
TGTTTAAATGTGACTATGATATCAAACAAAAAGATAGTGAACCAAATAAAAAAAACATGTCATTAGAAAATTCCAAATCCAAAGAAAGAAAAAAAGGAAAACATGCGTCTTCAACAGAAAATCGTCGATTAGTATGGGAATATGTTATTTGGCCACTAGTGCTTGATGTCAATAGAAATTATTTTACATTGAAAGAATATCATATACAAAGGGATACAGTTTGTAAGGAGAGAAACATTTTGCCATCAAAGGTAGCTGGTGGATTTGTATCACTATTAGTTAAAGGAATTCTGATTCGTGAGAAAAACATGTATTCTATCCATTATAAGCTCATACCATATATGAGAAAAAAAGTTGATTTAGACTATGGCACTGTTATACGAGAAGTAAATACAAAAAAATAAAGAACATAGCTCAATGACATGTATCTTATGATTTATAGGAAAAGATAAAATAAAATATTGGAAGGGTTTTATGATAAGGGTAGCTCGTGAAGCCCGGTGGAACCAATAAAAACTATAATATTGGTGCCGAATCTAGCGGTCAAACTCCAAGTAGGACTAAGGATTTCAGGCTCTGAATCTTAAATTAGAAAAGACACCTGGAGACAGCAGTTCGAATCTGCTCCGGGCTACTTGAAAATAAAATTAATCATAAAATAACAATCCCATCATATTTTGAATTGACCAATTTATAAAAAATATGAGGTGGGCAAGTTTTGAAGGTCATGCATATGGTCCTGCATCAAGTATTTCATCAGGAACAGATTTAAACTTTTTAAAATTTGTAACAAAGAGATTTGATAATTTTCTTGCTGAGAAATCATATTTTTCTTTATCATGCCAAGTGTTCTTAGGGTTTAAAATTTCTGGAGGAACATTGGGACAGGTAGTTGGATAATCAAGGTTAAAAATTTCATGATGATGATAATCAACATCATTTAATCCTCCATTTATAGCAGAAGAAACCATCAAACGAGTGAATTTTAGATCTATTCGTTTCCCAATTCCATATGGGCCTCCAGACCACCCAGTATTAATAAGATATACTTTAGAGTTATATTTAGTGATTTTATCACCCAATAGTTTTGCATATTCTGTTGCCCTGCGAGGCATAAAAGGGGCACCAAAACATTGTGAAAAGGTCTCCTTTGGCTCAGTTATGCCTCTTTCAGTTCCTGCCAATTTACTAGTATAACCGGACATAAAATGATACATAGCCCCTTCTTTTGATAACTTTGATATTGGTGGCAGGACACCAAAGGCATCAGCAGTCAAAAAAATAATAACAGAAGGATGACCACATATACTGGGCATTACTGAACGAGGTATAAAATCCAGAGGATAAACTACTCTAGTGTTTTCAGTTAGGCTGCCATCAGAAAAATCAGGTTCACGGGAAATAGGATCAACTACCACATTTTCCATCACAGATCCAAATTTAATTGCATTCCAAATTTGCGGTTCTTTATTTCTATTTAGGTTAATACATTTAGCATAACATCCACCCTCAAAATTAAAGACACTGCTATCCGACCAGCCGTGTTCATCATCACCAACTAATCTACGGTTTTCATCTGCTGAAAGAGTTGTTTTTCCAGTACCAGAAAGACCAAAAAATAAGGTAGAATTACCATCATCTCCCAAATTTGCAGAACAATGCATAGGAAAAATCCCTTTGGTTGGCAAAATAAAATTCATTATGGAGAACATGGACTTTTTTATTTCACCGGCATAAGAGGTTGAACCCATCAGAACTATCTTCTTTTTAAAATTCATTATTATAAATGTCTCAGATTTTGTTCCATCGACTTCAGGTAAGGCAGTAAAATCATTTATAGATAAAAGTGTAAATTCAGGAATGAAATTTGATATCTCATCGTGTGACGGTTTTATAAAAATTTGATTTGCAAATAGGCTATGCCAAGCTTTATCAGTTATAATCCTGACAGCTAAACGAGAAAACGAATCGGCCCCGACGAATCCATCAAAAACATACAATTTATCTTTCAGGTTATTTTCCTCAATAAACTTCATCATTTTATTAAATATTTTGTCAAAGTTCTCTTCTGATATTGGATGATTGACCTTTCCCCAATCAACAGAATCCATAGTTACCTCATCTTTTACAATATATTTATCTTCAGGAGATCGACCAGTAAATTTTCCAGTTTTTACAGATAAGGAACCTGTAAAAGATAGTTCACCCTCATGGTTTAAAATAGCTGATTCAACTAATAGAGGAACCGATAAATTCTTACGCCCCTGATTAATTGTCAATTCCATCTTCTAAATTTGCTTCATGATACCAATGGTTATAATCTTTGGGGTAGATTGTTATTAAAGATATAGGTAATAAATCATAAATAATTTTTTTTGTTACAATATTTTTTACAAAATATTACAAAACTTTTTAGATAACTTAAAAAATATAACAAAATTTCTCTGTATATAGATATTGAAATTTAGAAAAAGACTTTTTTCGGCTCTGTTCACTTAACGATAAAGCTATAGCTTGAAGATGCCTATTTCCATTGTGATTGGTAGAAACAGGACACCTTCAGTGTATATTGGTTATGGATTGTACTTTTATTTTTCAGGTTTATCTTTAAGGAGAACCTCTCAAATACTGTCTTCACATTTTATCAAACGAAATCATGTTTCCATCTGGAACTGGATAC
>JACDHC010000080.1 GCA_013821245.1 Candidatus Nitrosopumilus sp. | reverse complement strand
ATTCTGATGTTGGGCAAAGGAATTAGAACTTTGGTTGTTTGTGTTCATTTTTTTATCTCATGGATAAAATTTGACAAAATTTTTTTCCCTTCCCCAGTTAAGATTGATTCGGGATGGAACTGAATCCCTTCTATCAAATACTTCTCATGTTTTATTCCCATTATTTCAGCGTCATCTAAAGATTTTGACGTTACCTTTAAGCATCCAGGAAGAGATTCTTTATCTGCAACTAAAGAATGATATCTAGTAGCAGTAAAAGGATTATTAACATTTTCAAATAAACTAGAATTTGAATAATATTCAATGACACTAGTTTTGCCGTGTTTAATATTTATTGCCCTTTTAACTTTTCCACCATATGCATGCACTATTCCTTGATGGCCTAAACAAATTCCCAATATTGGAAATTTGGGGCCTAGTTGAGTTATCACGGCATTGCAAATTCCAAAATCCCTTTTAAACTTTGGGTGTCCAGGACCAGGGGATATAACAATTGCATCCGGATTCATTTTTAAAATGTCTTTTAAAGTAATTTTGTCATTTCTTTCCACAATAGGAGTTGTATTAAGGAGGCCCATCATTTGGGCAATATTGTAAACAAATGAATCATAGTTATCAATGATCAAAATTTTCATTTATTTTAAAACCATACATATTATCATAAAGATAATTATATACCTTCCAGGTAAAAAAATCAACTCAATGATAACAAATCCCTATACTTTTTATTTCTGGCCATAATGTCAGAGATGTCAATATTAACTAGTTTATTGATCCCAAAATCCTCTATTGCAAACGTGCCCATAATATTCCCAAACAGGATAGAATCCCTAACCAAATCATTGTTATCAAAAATGTTTTTCTGAAATTTTGAAATAAGGTGTCCCATAAAGCCTCCTGCAAACGAATCACCAGCACCTGTTGGGTCAACAACATCTTCTATCGGATATCCAGGAATTGGGAAAACATCATCTTGGCTAAAGAAAAGAACACCATGTTCGCCTTTTTTTATTATAACAAAACTAGGGCCCCAGGATAAGATTTGTTTTCCGCATTTAATCAGATTTGACAAATTACATAATAACCTCGCTTCCTGATCGTTGATTATTACACCATGGGTTTTCTCCATCATGGATATCACAGAATTTTTTTTTTCCCGAATCCAATATTCAATAGTATCACAAACAACCAATTCGGGATGGTTGAATTTTTTTAATATTTTTAAATTTTGATCCGGATCATTATTAGCAAGATAGACAAATTTTGAATTGGCATAATCTAAAGGAACCATAGGCTCAAAGTTCTCTATAACATTTAATTCGGTTTTATTGGTAGTTCTATGAGACAAATCATAATCAAAAGACGAATCATAAAAAAACGTTTTTTTTTCTGGGTGTTTCATCAAACCCTTTGTGTCCACCCTGTTTTCTAAAAGAGTCTGATAACTTTGAGGAAAATCGTATCCAACTATACCAATAAGCGATGCACGCACAAAAAAGGACCCAGATAGCGAAGCATAAGTGGCAGCACCCCCCAATATGCGCTCTTTTATTTGAAATGGAGTTCTAGTTGTATCCAAAGCTATTGAACCAAAAACTGTTAACACACATAAGAGAATCAAAGTATTAAATATAAAATATCGGAAAAGAAATATCAAACAATTAAATGGAGAAAAAACTCAAAATAGTAATTGGTATTACTGGGAGCTCCGGGGTAATTTACGGCATAAAACTGTTATATTTTCTCAATAAATTGGAAATTGAAACTCATGTGGTCTTAAGCAAATGGGCCGAAAAAAACATAGAAATTGAAACCGATGAAAATGTCACAAAAATAAAGGAATTAGCAACTTTTGAGTACGATGAACACAATATGGCAGCATCAATTTCCAGTGGATCTTTTAAGACGAGTGGAATGATAATAATTCCATGCAGCATGAAAACTTTAGCAAGTATAGCAAATGGATACGATGACAATTTAATTTCAAGAGCAGCTTCTGTTACTATTAAGGAGAACAGGAAGCTAGTCATTGTTCCCCGGGAAACACCTCTATCCCAAATTCATTTAGCAAATATGCTAAATCTTGCAAAGATAGGAGTCATCATTTTGCCTGCCATGCCAGGCTTTTACCACAGGCCAAGAACAGTAAATGATCTAGTTTTGCATATTGTAGGCAAAACTTTAGATCAATTTGACATAAGCAATGAAGTTTTTAAAAGATGGGATAACAACAAACCATAAACCAAATAATCTTTTAAAACTAACAGAATCAACAAAATAGCAGCAGAGGTATGTCATTATTTGGATTGTTTTTTTTCAACTCTTATAGATAAAAGTTTAGCTATTTTGATAGAAATAATTAAACTTATTAAAAAAACAAAAGAAGTCACACTTAACTGTAAAACAAGATTATCAGTATAAAATCGCATAGCAATAAGGGTGATGATGCCAGGTATGGTCATAACCGATGCTACGATTGTACTCAAATAATAAAAAGTGGATTTATCAATTTTTTTTCCCTTTTCTGAATCATTATTGATATAATTGTTCTTATCATCTATGTCCAATTCTATAATCTAATGATTATTAGCCCCATAATAATTAAGCTGAGAGAAATACAAAAATACAAAAATCGAAATTAGATGCGAGTTGTGGTAATCTTTGTTTTATGTTACATTATTTAATGTCATTTTTTTCCCAAAGATCCATTTTCTCTAGTTTTTTCTTTCTCCTATATTCTTCAAGCATGTGATAAACTGATTTATGAGAACTTCCCTTGCACAACATGGTAACAGCATCAAGTGCCAAAGAGGCCTCTTCATAATTTCCAATAAATCCTACAAAATGACCATATATAGATAGATAAGCACCTGTAAAATCCTCGATGTTTCTCCTAGATTTTCCACTCTGTCCTATTATTCTAGATTTTATCCGGTCAAGAGAACTAGCGGATTTTCCAGAATATTCTCGCAGGTCAATTAACTGAAGTACATTATCCTCATTTAACAAGCTATATGCCCTATCCGGTGAAAATCCTTTTGAAATAGCCATTATTATTTCAGAGGCTTTAAAAACCCCAATTTCAATAGATGAAGTATTATTTTTAAATCCAATACTGACGTCACCAGATTCTCCATCGATTTCCAGTCTTACATTGCATTTGGTTTCTATTTCAGACTTTACAGAGCCCTTTTTTCCGACTATAACACCAATTCTATCTTTTGAAACCTTAATTACCTTAAAAATTCCATTAAAAGTCACAATAAATAACTATTAAATAAATTAAATATATTTCAATACCCAAAAGAAAATAACGGCATTATCCCCATAGGCTAAATTAACCGCCATGAACAATTGACAAAATAGTTACAGTATCTCCTGAAGAGACTTTTGCATTATAGCCCCCTAATACCGAAGATTCAATCCCATTGATAGCTATCATTATATCCTCTTCATTTATTTTATTATTTGAATAATAATTAGTTTCCAAATAAGAAATAATTCTCTTTATACTGGATAAGTCTTCGTTTATTTGTAAATTTGACTGTCCTATTAATTTTTTTATACCGCCCATCAAGTTGACTTTTATCAAAATTATTCTCTAGATTCTTTTGTTGATTCTAAAACATCTTCAGAATAAGCCATAGAGGCGTTTTGTTGCGCCAGGTTTCTGTTAACTACCGACGTAATATAACCTGCAATCTTGTTTCTTAATTCTTTAGAACGGACCTGTGCATAATTTTTTATTGCTTCCTTATTTTCATTAAAATCTATTGTAAACTTATCTGGAAAACGTTCCAACAATTCATTAGACATTCGTTTAACTCTATCCACAACATTAGAAAAAAAACAAAGGTATTTTATCTTTTATTTTAAAAGTTTGTTTTACCAATAAAACATATATTATTTAGCGTTTAAGAATTCAACCGAGTTCCTAAAAATCATCTCCGATAGATCGTTGAAGTTTTTTTTGAGGATAATTGAAACATAATTAATCAAGCTTATTATAAAAACCGGAGATGTAATAACATTATTAAAACAGTGCCTGTAAGATACAGGACCATCAGTTTCCAACAATAACAAGGATAAATCCGATTCACTCAATAGCGTTCTTTTGTTTTCCGAATAAAGCAAGTAGGGACCAAAAGACACATAATAACCCAGTTCATTGATTTTTTTCAAGAGGCTTTTGTTTCCGTCATACCAATGAAAAACAACTCTATTTAGTCGATAAGAGGTCAACGTATCCAATACCTCCTTCAAGGATCTTCTTGAATGTATTGAGACAGGTTTGTTATTTTTTTCAGCTATAGACAACATTTGATTAAAAACAGTTTTTTGAACTTCAACTGTATTGGAGACATTGTTAATGGTATAGGTTGGATCAATACCTATTTCACCGATTCCATCTATGCTCTCTTTGTTGGATATAAAAAAATCGCTAAAAGATTCCGACAGTTTAACAGAAGCATATTGAGGGTGAATACCGACAAATGCCTTAAATGAATCAGTGTTTACAAAGTGTTTTTTTTTTATGCTTAAATTTTTAACAGACGAACCTAAATCCTCTGAAACAGAATATACCCGAATTTTCAAATTGTTTATAATACCAATTATTAACATCAAATATTCATCATACACACTATCAGAAAGATGAATATGAGAATCCACAAAACACATCATATATTTTTAAATTTATAACTATAATAACGAATTGAAAATGCGTCAAAATCAAAACTCAGCAGAAGGTCAAACACAATAGACAAATTATTTAAATAAGAAAAATAAAATGTATCAAATGTCTTCCGAATCTGAAATAGCATTAGCTTCCACATATAGAATAATAAAAAAATTTGGTGCAGAAAGGGTTAGTGATGATGCAGCAAATGAATTAAGAAAAATATTAGAAAGGATAGGTGAGAACATAGCAAAACAGGCTGTAGATCTTGCATTTCATGCAGGTAGAAAAACAATAAAAACTGAAGACATCATACTCGCTGCAAAAAACTATCAAAGATAAACATAAAACAAATAACAAAACAAACAATTACAAAAGAAATATAAGTTTTCAAGTAACTAAAATTTCTAATTGGTGGGGTGGCAGAGCGGCCATGCGTTCGCCTGCAGAATTGGCAATACAACTCAGATAGCGAATATATAAGGGTTCGAATCCCTTCCCCACCTCTCGTATTATTAACAAAATACTCTAATATAATGAAATTTTAAATGTGTAAGGATGATTTTTTTCGATTATATTGCCTAAATCTTCTTTTATTTCATTCAGATTTAAATTATAAAACATTTCTAAACCTCCTCGTAACTTTTCTACTGATCTTTTTAGGATAGAAATTGACACATCAAGTTCATTTTTCTGAAAATGAACAAACGCAGCATCTATCAATATTATGCCATTTAATATCCGTTTTTCTAGTCCTGTTGACTCTTTCCAGATTCCTTCAAGCACCTCATGAGATTTCCAATACCTCTCCAAATTAAATAAATAAATTGCATGGTCTATAACACAATCTTTATCTAAACAGAATTTTGATTCAGATAGGTCATCACACAATAACAAAGAGCCAACAGAATTTAAATTGGTCGTTATTTGAGGAGAAACAAAGTTTTCTTTGGTATCATATACACTTAAATCCATTTCAATAAAATAACTTGAGATTCGGACATCCCTGACAATAACATCTGGAAAACCTTTTAGGACAGACCTAATGCGAGCCAACACATCTTTGTGGTTCTCTGGTGAATATCGTTTATTTTTATTATCAAGGTAAATCATATATCTCTTGTCCATATACATAATTTAACAAACTGAACAACTAATTAACATGATTTAATACATCATAGACACAGTTTCATTGGGTATCAAAAGTTTTAATACTTTTATATAAACCTATATAAATATTAAAGCCTTATAAAAAAATCATGTATGAGAGTTTTTATAGTGTAAAATAGCTATCCAATATAAGTAATAAATTGAACCAAAATATAAAAATTTTTGGGGTTGGAATGATAAGTTTAATAATATTTACAGGTTTATCAAACTACCCCCTTAACGAGATATATGCGCAAGCATCAAACGATAAAAACAATAAAAACGGAATCAAAGAAAATAGAGGATATATAGAAAATGTCATACAGTATGACACAGACAAGAATTGTTCTAAGGATTTGGACAAGATACCAAATGCAACAGAATACCTGACATATTTTAATTGCGGGCATGTTAACATAGATGCCGATAATGAGAAAACATCAAGAGAATTCACTTTAGTTGTTGAGGAAAACAACACAATACCCATTTCAAACCAAGGTCACCAATTCAAAGCATGGACATACAATGGTACAATACCAGGTCCTACCATGAGAATGACTGAAGGTGATTTAGTAAAAATCACAGTAATAAATGCAGGCGAAAACAATTTCACTCATTCCCTTCACACCCATTCAATACATCCCGGAAAATCTGATGGGGTAGAAGGGCCAGGTGGAACCATAGTCCCAGGGCAAAATTTCACATACACATTTACAGCCAATCCATATGGTGTATACCCCTATCACTGCCATGTTAATCCAATAGCAGACCATATTAACAGAGGTTTGTATGGCATGTTCATTATAGATCCAAAAGAACCGCGCGAACAGATGCAAGAGTATGCAATGCTGATGAACGGTTATGATATGAATTATGAGCTGGAAGGACCCGTTACCATACCAGCAGTGGATAAAAAAGATCCTACAAAGTTTATAGCAGAAGAAGAGGAGGGGGAGAGATCCAACGAAATCTATACGGTAAATGGCAAGGCATTTGAATACATGGATAACCCTATAAGATTAAACCAAGGTGAGGACTACAGGATTTATTTGGTTAACATGCTTGAATTTGATTTAGTAAATTCATTTCATCTGCATGGAAGCATGTTTGACTATATCGCATCAGGAACAGGAGAAGAACCAGAATACAAAAACGACATAGTAACCTTATCCCAAGGGGACAGGGGAATAATCGAATTTAAAGCAGAACTTACAGGAAACTACATGTTCCATGCCCATCAAACAGAGTTTACTGATTTGGGATGGATGGGTTTTTTTAACGTAGCAGAATCAAAAGACAACACTGATGATGAGGACACATAGCCACAGAAAATAACAACAATCACCATTAGCCCTTCAGCCTTTTTTCCATATTTAATAAACCGATTCTGAAGAAGGCCTTAATCCCCTTTTTTTTGACAAATAACCACAGTTTAAGCACTTGTACAAACGTTTTCTCTTATAGGTATAGATAACATCCGACTCATCAATGAACTCATGGGATGTCTTTAGCATACAATTGATACAAAATCTCTTCTCCATCTCAATATACCACAAAAATATATATACAAATTCAAAAATATATTTAAAAATAAAAAAAATTATAATTTATTTCTAAAACAATTTTTATAAAAAATTATTTTTTCAATTGTTCTTTAAGTAATAAAGGAATTTCCCGTGGGCTTTTTGCTACAGGAACGTTTGCTTTTGAATAGTTATTGATTTTTGATTCTGCAGAACCGTAATTTCCATATACAATTGCCCCAGCATGGCCCATTCTTTTTTCTTTTGGTGCAGATCTCCCAGCAATATATGCAATGACGGGTTTGGAAAAGTTAGTTTTAATGATATAATCAGATAGTTGCTCTTCTGCATCGCCACCAATCTCACCCACCACCACTATCGAATCAACATCATCACGATCCCTTATTAACTCAAAAGAGTCGATAAGATTAGTACCATTGATTGGATCTCCGCCAATACCTAACCCCAATCTTTGCCCAAAGCCATATTCAGAAAGATAGGATGATACTTCATACATTAAAGTCCCACTTCGTGAAAACACGACAGTGTTTCCCTTAGTAAATGGTTGAGCAGGCATAATTCCTACCTTCATAACCTCAGGAACAATAACACCAGGAGTATTGGGCCCTATCATTCTAGCACCTTGTTCTTTTGCATATTCAAATACCTTTATAGAATCCAAAACAGGAACATGTTCGGGTATAGCAACAATTAGTTTAATTCCACTGTAAAGTGCCTCTTTTGCGGCACCATAAAAAAAAGGGGCCGGCACAAAAACACCTGAAATCAAAGATCCTGTAGATTGTACTGCTTCTTGCATAGTATTATAGATAGGAACATCATCGAATTTCGAACC
>JACDHC010000079.1 GCA_013821245.1 Candidatus Nitrosopumilus sp. | reverse complement strand
TTTATCAGGAATCTTTGTGATGGCATGTTTATCCTTTTTCTGCTTCTGCTGTTGATGGGTGCAGGACGCATTTGAATAGTGATGGAAATAAGCTATAATTCTATCGGTTTTTGGGATAGGCTCTAAATCTATTTTTTATGCTGTGTGATTATAAAAAACTAGGATAGCTGTATTTAACCTAAAAAACGGAAATGACTATTTATGTTTAGATGTAAATTATCTTCATATCTTATTTGAGATGCGGTTTAACAGTTTTTCAAATATGGGGAGAAATTTTGGAAGTCAACTGTGATTTTGTTATTGCACCAATAATCCTGTCTACTGCTTGACCATTTTTAAATACAACAATTGTGGGTATGCTTTGTATCCCAAGGGCATTGGATGTGTTTGTATTGTCGTCCACATTTATTTTTCCGAACACTGCCTTACCATCTAACTCGCTAGATAGTTGATCGATGACTGGGGACACCATTCTACAAGGCCCACACCATGCTGCCCAAAAGTCTACAATCAGCAAAGGATATTTGTGAACAGATTCATTAAAATTAAAATCAGTTAACGTAATGGGTGTACTAGGGTGGTTTCCCACGTCCAATTTGGAATCTGTTCCAATGTTGTTTCTTTTTTCTTGGTATGTTTTCATTTTTCTCTGCATGATCTCTTTAAGTTCATCGTCCCAATTATGCAAAATTATTTTACTATTATAGTTTGATACAATGTGCTTATTATATATTATTGGATAAAAACAATGTTCTCTAATTCATGCAGTTTACGCTAAATGCCTAAAGTGAATCCCATAATATGATCAAAATTTAAAAATAAAATAAAAACAAAAATTTAGTTGGAGTCATGAATTTTTTAAAAAAATCTTGTATGCAGGCCCTAATTATTGAACAAAAATAGTTTATTATTATTTGCTTTCTATATCTATGTCTTATAAAAACAGTTCTGTTGATTGTCATGTATATCACTGGCTGATTGATGGTGTTATTGAAATTCAAATGGTGTGTGGCAGTGATGTTTATGTGTTTATTGATTTGACATATACTTTTTTTTGGATACTGCGAAAAAGGACTGTAATTCATTGATGTACCATTGATTAATATGGATATATTTTTTCATGTGTTGTTTGATTGAGTCCCTATTTGGGAATGGCAAGAAGTGAATTTGCCATAATCATATAATGGACACTCCTCTATTTTTTTTATTTTTATTAAAAGTTAATCAATATTGAAAAACAATAAATGATAAACTTTTTTTATGTGAGTTAATTTATTACATGTTACTGTTTAAAAGACATACGGAATTCATTTGGTGATTTTAAAAAATAATGTTGATTGTAGTACATGTACTTGGGGTATTGTGCCTGCTCCAAATAACAAATACCTAAAACCAAATTATCAATGACTATGATCTGTATAATCACAATTGGAATGGTGTTATTGGCCGGTAATGACATTGCTCAACACAATATTTTCTCAAGAACTGCAACGTGGTAAAATGTAATTTGTATTGGTTTTTCTTGCAAAAATAGTTAATCATATAATTTTTATAATACAGGTGCGCAGAATAGCGTATGAAAAAATTCATAGAGACCTTTGATAAAAGAAAAGGATCAACTAATCCAGAAAATGGCACCAGAAGAATACAAAGGGAGAATGACGGCATTAATCATCTTCAAATATTTTATAATGGGAGCTGGAGACACGATCAAAAATGTAAGTTAAAGACCAATAAAGAGTGCACAATTGAAATTTAGCCTTTTACCCATCTAAATATGCCTAGGTTGGCATATGATTTTGAAAATTGTAAACAATGGCAACTATGCTAAATATGTTTACCTTTTAATTATATAAAGAATATGCATTGAAATGTTATATTTGCGCGTTGGTAAATATTGAAAATCTAAGTGAGAATATATTTGCAGATTGTATCATAATCAACATGACTTGTAGCACGTAATTTTTATAGTGCTGTTAAAATAAACTTTAAAAAATATTATTAAAAAAGGGAATATTGCGTATCCACAAATTGGATTTACTTGATGCGGCTTTGTGCTTTTGATAGGAGAACTTATATGATGTTTATTAATTTATAGGAATACGAAAAAAACGATTTATGGAAAATGTCCAAATTGCAGGACGAAAGGTCAACTGGATGTAATATCTAGTAGTCCTGGAAAAGAAAAATTCAAATGTAACTCGTGTTACCATAAGTTTGGTATGTCTGATTTATAACCTAACTTTTTAGGTGTTATTCTATTATGGACTTTCAAATTGAATTTATCTTTTGCATACAGAAAAATTATACACTGTAAAATAAAATACAACCTGTATTAATCTTTGTTTCTAGTGATTGTAAATTGCTAAATGAAGCCTGATGTTAGATGAAATAGTATCTTTTGATACGACAAAACATTTTATGCCAACTTAATCCAATGTTTCTTAGTATTACTTAATATGGTATCTTATACATGAATGACTTTTAGAAATTTATATAAGGGGTTTATTCTATGCAACCGCAAAATCATTTTGTCACAATCTTTTTTACTGTTCTTGTCCATAAGAAACCCCGTATATTCATTGATGAAACTCTAAATGGACATGCCTGTTTGCGAAATTGAAATGTGGTTTGTTCTTTAAAAACTACAATCAATTAACCGGGCAATTATTTACATCTAATTTGCATGGTTTAGAGTAAACAACAAAAAAAAACTGATATTAAAATGATTACAATAGAAACTAATGGTTTTTTTTATTTGTAAATTGTGAATATATGTCTTTTTACCGTAACGAATATGTGTATATATATGGATTATTTATTATTGTGCCTTTCAAATAAAGACTTACATGCCTTGAATCAATCGTGGTTGGTTTTCTTAATTATGGTGCCATATATTTCCAATAATTATCTTATCCTTCTATTAAAACTCATGTCAGGCATATATTGTTAGGTTTAATATTGTTGGCTATCGCTTGAAATGGTGTTTATTTCTTTTTTCATTTCTGTCAAACCTCTATATTATTTTACTTGTTGTTTTATCTGGTCGAGTTTATCGATTTGTTTTAACACCGATTACAGAAATAAAAAATAAAAGTAATTATAAATTATTGTTTGGTAATGAGTTGAATTGTTTGAGGAGTTGTTGATTTGATACAAAACAGACCGTAAAATTTAAAATGTTATAGTTTCAACACTACTTATGGCTGCTACTTTTTTAGTTTTTTATAGATTTAAAACAATGACTCCTGAAGAAACAAAAAAAGCAAATGAACAATGGAAGGATATTACAAAAAGTCTACCTCCAGGAATAGAACTTATGGGTGAGTATAATCATGCGTGGGGGACAGAATATAACGGATTTTTACTTTTTGAGGCTGATAGTAGTGATGATTTTATGGATTGGTGGGCCAAATTTAAAGATGGTATCAGATGGTATGTGGACCATACCCATACAATTACCGCAAGAAGAAAATAATTTTGAATACTGTTTTTAGTATTCGAAGACAACAGTTTTATTTTATAGTGTATAAAGTGATGTATGGAATTTAACGCCTTTGTTTTGGTTAATTGTGGTCTAGGTTCGGAAACAAAGGTGATGGATGAGATTAGGGTTCTTAACTATGTGGAAAAGGTTTATCGGGTATATGGGGTGTATGACATAATAGTTAAAGTTGCCGCAAATGACAAAGAAGATTTGCAACGAAAAATTCTACTGTTAAGAAGAATTGATGAAATTAAATCTACGTTGACATTGTTAGAATTAAATAAATAATGCATAATATACTTTAAATTACGCTAACTTTGGTCAATTTGGCCAGCATATTTTTTTGTTTTTTAATCAAATATGTTGTTGTTTTTTAGCGACCAATTGAACTAACCTTAAAACATCTGAGTCAAGTTGATAAAAACCTGTTTCCTAGCATAATGAATAGTTTTTTTTATGTATAAAAAAATTTTAAAGTTATTCTATCGTTTGGGGATTAAATTTCATTGGTAGTTCATGGACATCCTTCCATTTTTTGGATATAGTATCCATTATCTTTGATGTTTTTTTCAACCATTGGTGGAGCTTCCTGGATATGGCAGAATTGACATTCTTCTTGAGTCATCTTTTGTTCTCCTTGTTCGACATTTTGCAAAAATTCTTTGCCATACTCTATTGCTTTTTCATGTGGTGTATTTGCTTCCACAATGACATCAAAATGCATTATTCTGCCATCTTTTTTTGTAACATATGTATCATAAACTGCGCATTCCATAAATTTAATTAATTGTTATTATATTTATTTTATTTCATTGGTTTTATCCTCTTTGAGAAGAAAAAAAATTAATATATTTACTCTTACCCTGTCTTTATCAAGGAGTTTTTTTGTTATTGATTTTGTTTTTTTCTAGTCCTATAGGCCTAGGTCATATTACCCGAGATATCGCGATTATGGATAAATTGATGCAATTATATAATTACAATAATATTGGATTTGTTACAGGGTCTGCAGCATATGAGTTTATCCTTAATGTAAATAATTCTATAGATCGTAACAGCATGTTTATATCGAATTTGTATAAACCACCCGATTTTTCAATAATCGATGGAAAGTTAAATAATGGTTTTATGTGGTTATTAAAATATCTTTATTACTATGCCAATTGTAAAAAAAAACTAAAGGATTTCTTGTACTCTCGTGGCTGCCCGAATATTCTTTTTGATCTAGTGATAAGTGATGAGGATTTTGCCATATTGTCTTTTACTAAACACCATGATGTAAAAAAAATATTCATTACCGATGTGCTAAATACCCAATTTGGTAAATCGTTTTTATCGTCAAAATTTGAGAAACTTCTAAATAACTCAATGCGGAGTTTAATTAATCATTCTGAATGCGTTATAATTCCAGAGATAGGTGAAGACAAAGATAATTTTTTTTACGTTGGGCCTATTGTTAGAGAAATTAGTAACACCAGGGATGAGTTGAGAAAAAAGCTATCTTTTAACAAGAAAACGGTTCTGGTGTCTACAGGAGGGACTAATGCGGGTTTGTATCTGTTGAAAAAAACCATTGAATCGTTCTCATATTTAAAAAATAACAATGAATATGATTTAGTTATTTTGTCCTCCTTTGGCGACACATTACCAAAACTAAATCAAAATTGTAGATATGTCGGGTGTGCAAACAATGGACATGAGTATGTTAAAGCGGCAGATTTGGTTATATCTCTCGCAGGAAAATCAACAGTCGATGAAAGCCTGGTATATGGAACTCCTGGAATATTTA
This sequence comes from Candidatus Nitrosopumilus sp., assembly GCA_013821245.1. GTDB lineage: Archaea > Thermoproteota > Nitrososphaeria > Nitrososphaerales > Nitrososphaeraceae > Nitrosocosmicus. The sequence goes on along the minus strand of JACDHC010000079.1, from coordinate 2,934 downwards.
TTCCTATACAGGATCATTTTGAACAGGAACATCGGGCTAAATTGTTGGGTTTCAAATACGATGATGTTTTTAAATTGGTCGGGCTAATGGAAGAAAAACTTTCTAGCACCAATCCTGTTGAAACAAAGAAATCTAAAAATGGTGTTTTTAGGGCTGCTAAAATAATACATAAAATTTTAAATTATTAATAACTCGATGATTTATTGTTTTTATATTGGAAAATCTGATAATAGTAAAATTTGGAGGATCTGCTTTAGGTATCGATGGCGCTAAAATACCTATTGTAATCCGCAGGATTAAAGAATTAAAAAGGAATGCCAAGAAGATTGTCTGTGTGTTTTCTGCACCCCTTACGCATTATGAGGGCAAGAACCTATCCATGACTGACGTTGCCATTAGAGTATCTAGAAACTATGCTTCACTTAACCCTGTGGATATAGATATTTTTCGAGAGGTTTATCTAAAAATATCTGACAAGTATTTGCCATATGACTATAGACAAAAATTTGTATCTGATTTAGAAAATTTCACTAAAATTGTACTAATTTCACTTAAACAGGTGACCGAAAACAGGCGATTTGTAGACGTGAGCAGATCCAGGATACTTGCTTACAGTGGTGAAATTGTTATATCATGCCTAATGAATTATATATTGAAAAGCAATGGTGTTAACTCTGAATCCGTGTCTGTAGGTGAATGGCCTATTGTTACCGATGATAATTTTGAAGCCGCCAATTTCATGTTAGATGAATCCAAAAAACATCTAAACTCTTTGATTAACTTATTGGAAATCCATGATGTTTTGTGTATTGGCGGATTTATTGGAAAAACGGTTGATGGTTTGGAAACTACGTATGAAAGAGGTGGTTCTGACCGAACAGCTGCCGATATAGGCGTTTTACTTTCTTCTAGTTATAATGTTCTTATTGATTTTGAAAAAGATAATGCTGTGTTAAGTGCCGATCCTCGCATAATTTCAGATAATTTACAATATGTAGAATCGCTTTCATATAACGAGGCTAAATTGGCTGGAATGTTTGGTATGAAAATTCTGGACCCTATAGCTATAAAAGACATTGATGATAATAATCTGGACATACCAATTGTAATAACAAATATTTCTGACCCTGGCCGTTTTACAAGGATTAAAAAACAAATATCTTTTGAGGATATGGAGCGTGAATCAAAAATTAAAATAGTCACAGGAAAAAGAAATTGTGTTATAGTTAGAATGGAGTCTATTGCAGCATCTCATATGGTAGCATTATTAGAAAAACAACGACAATATCATGATTTTGTAAAACTATCTCCCTATAGACAAGATAATTATGAGATGACCAGATTTTTGTTTTTAGATGCAGATTATGTCAAAAGGCATGAAAAAGCTTTTCGGTCCTTTTATCCAAAAGTGGAAATGGTGTATGCTAGAGGGGTTGTTACCCTTATAGGCGATTCCATGTGGAAAGTCCCAAAAATTGTGTCTGAAACAAGCAGTATAGTTAGTCAACAGGATATTAACATACTAAACATAGATGCACAAGAAGAAACTTCAAGAATTCTTATAGTTGTTGAGGATAACAGTGTTGAGGAAGTAATAAAGTCTATACATTCAAAAGGCACAATTATAAACTAATTGAATTTATCTAATTAAAACTGATGTTGGAAAGTAAAAAGATATGGGTTGACGGGGAGTTGATAGATTATGATGAAGCTAAAGTACATGTATTAACTCATGGATTGCATTATGGAACGGGGGTATTTGAGGGAATAAGATCTTACGCTACTGACAATGGCACTGCAATTTTTAGACTTGATGATCACATAAAAAGGTTATTTAATAGCGGCAAAGCATACTTTATGCATTTTGAATGCAATAAAGATGAACTTAGACGATCTGTAATTGATACTGTAAAAGCCAATAATGCAGGTGAGTGTTATATTAGAATAATTGCATTTTATGGATATGGTAAATTAGGTGTCAATCCTTTACCAAACAAGGTTTCTATTGTTATCGCTGTTTTGAATTGGAGTGAACATATAAAAAAAGAAAATAGGGAAGAGGGGATTGCAACTATGGTTTCATCTTGGATGAAGTTGGATGTAAAAACAATGCCGACTCATGCCAAAGGTGTTGCAAACTATGCTAATTCTGCTTTAGCTAGGATGGAGGCCATAAAATCGGGCTGTGACGAGGCACTAATGATGAATTCCAATGGGTTTATCGTAGAGGCCAGTGCAGAAAATATTTTTTTAGTAAAAGGTGATGTGATATACACCCCTCCGATTTCTACCGGTGCCTTGGAGGGAATAACTCGTGACACTGTTATTGAAATAACAAAGCAAAATAAAATTCCTTTAAGGGTAGACAATATATCTAGGGATGAATTGTATTATTTTGATGAAGCATTTTTAACTGGCACTGCATCTGAGATTGTACCTATAGGAAAGATTGACCATCGAATCATAGGTGATGGGAATGTTGGGCCAACAACAAAAAAAATTCAAAATCATTATGGGCAAATTGTAAGGGGAAAATACAGAAATGACAATACTTCTTGGTTGACTTATATTAAATAAAAAATCCATTTCTGAATTCAATATGGTAATTTTTGGCTATTTTTGAATAACTTTATCTGTTACTGACTTTGGCTATGTTGAGAGCGAGTTTTACAAATTGTGTGGTATTTGTACTAGATTGATACATTCTCTAAATGATCGCAATTTTGACTTTAGCTTGATAATTTCAATATATGGAAAACTGCCTTTGCAAAACAATCTCAAATCCAAGACATTGATGTCTGAATTTTTGGCATCAAGCCTTGTATTTGGTTTTCAGTGCTGAGTGTGCTCAAAATAACATATGCTCATCGTATAGGTTATGATGTTGATTTGTATATTTTTGATAAAGATGTTGCATATCTAAAATTCGTATTA
>JACDHC010000078.1 GCA_013821245.1 Candidatus Nitrosopumilus sp. | reverse complement strand
CATTAACCGTTTGTTGTCTATTTCCTTTTTCAGATGTGCAAGTTCCCTGCTTCTTTCACTAACCTTGCCCTCAAACCCAAGTTTCCTATTGTATTGCCCCTCCACATCGTTTAGGAACTTGCGTACCGCCATGTCGCAAGGGATGTTGTTAGCCTCTGCTGTTTCTGAAATGGTGTTCCGTAATTGCTGCAGCTCGTTGAGACCAAACCCCATTGCTTCAAGCTCCATAAATGTGTGCCATGCTTGCCTGTGCATGTCCATTTGGGATTTGTAAAACAAAGCCAAGTTGTTTAGGACGGTTCCACGCTCATGGATCTCCCTGATTTTCCTCTCATTGTCCATTATCTCCTGCCGGATGGATAGTGCGCTGTTGTATTCCCATATTATGGCAGAAGCATCATAGCCGTGATGCTTGAAGTCATGCATGAGCTTGGCCAGGTCTTTTGTTTCACCTATGCCAATACCATAGGTATCCGATAGCACTTTTTTTATTTCATGATACCATTTGATGTAAGCCATCGCCTCTTTTTCTTTTTGTAATTTTTTATTTAGGTTGGCTTGTGCATTATCTCTTTTGGATTCCAAATCGCAAATTTCCCTCAACAGGTACTGCTTGCCCTCCTGAAGCAGTCTCTTTTCCTCTATTGTTTGGGCGATGTTACGTGAAACCCGGGAGACAAAAGGGATTCCAGTATCAAAGGATGGAAGGTTATTGTGGCAATCAAGCAAATCCCTTATCCACGAAAGCACTTTTGATGGCATAATGGCGAGGTCTTTACAGGCCATGAAAATCCCCTCCATGAATGAGATAATTTCCCCGTTGGCATCATGACCTTCGCCATTCTCATCATTGGGCACTCCCCCAATGCCGAGATTCTTTAACAACTGGTGAATCCTGTATCCTTCAGTGCATTGCCTAAAAGTAATGCCTGATTTTCTCATTGTAACGGCAAATTCCCTAACCGCCTCAATACTTGTTATTCCTATTTCCGCAGTCCATTCTTTTATTATGCCCGATACCTTGCCATCTGACACACCCACATCAAGGGCTATTCGGTCCCTTGGCTTGCCATTTAGGTATCCTTGTAGCACTAGCTGTTTGACCCTGTAGTGGTTTGATTGCTTCAAACTCCTATACCAAAACTATATAATAGAAAGTATTTATAAGCCTCTCAAACGAATCGTCATTTTGGTCAAGTTTACCGTCACCTCCGTCAAAAAAGTCGTCAAAAGTTTTTTTGGGGGCATAGAAGGGAGGGTTTTTTTTTGTTTGGAAGCCCTTTGACTCCCAGAATACAGATGCTCATTGCGACAACATCGAGAATGGTTGAACGTCCCTATAAAGTCATTAGGATAACCTAACAAGTATTATATATGATTGGCTTAATTTTAAGCCCATGACCCTTCCCATATGCCGGTTCTTTCATGCTGCACCACTAATAATTGGTGTTTGCAGTATCGCTTAAAGTAGATCCCAATTGTGTGCCGTGGAAATTCCCCTGACAATAGCAAATGCATTGTTGATGCATACACTCGTCTATTGGGCGATTTTTAAACATTTTATCATTTGTTGCACGGGGGGTAGTAGTAATAGTAGGTATATTGATCAAATTTGTTTTGGGACCCCATTTCACAAATTCATCCATCAAATAAAACACATGATCAGCATTTCCTGGTTTTGTTATGGCTATCTAATGTCTCCAAAGCAAATTCTCTTATTATTTGGGCCAAAACGCTATATGAATCCAACCCCAGGGCCTTGTCTATGGCTACCAATTCTTCATCATACCTTTCGAGGGCATCCAAATTCAGGGGTTTACTTATCCACGCCAGGTCATATGTTGGGTTATATGTCGTTGCTTTATCAAATTAAACCACCACAACTTCTTCCAATTGCCTTAGTTTCTCATAGGATAGGCCCTTGTTAATCCATATTTTGCCTGTTGTTTTGGCATTGTTTTCATAGTTTGTTTTCTCCCCAATTCTTTGCAAAAAAACTCAATTGATATTTTATCGGGCTCCTGATTGCGCAAGTGTGGCCCCTTTGCTGTTTGGGTCGCCTGAATTTTCAGCAGAGACATCTCGTTTTGGAGTAAACCTGCACCCTGGAAGTTCCGTTGATCAGTATGTCCAAACACACAGGTAAAACCAATAGGCAAAACGCTGTAAACGTGGTATTTTTAAGGTTCTTGCATGGTCATGTAGTTGACATGCATAATTATACAATACAACAATATATACTTAGATTCTCACCATAACATCAATCAAACATTTTGAAGTAAGTCAATAAACATTGTCTTTGTAATTAAATCAGGGTTTTTTACAAATCATTATTTCGGTGCTTGGACCTTCTTTTTTCATACTAACCATTAAGATTTCGATTGGAAAAAGCATAAAACCCAACAGGGAACCAAATAATTCGCCTTTCTGTACAGTTTTAGTGATCAAACGCCAACTTTTTCTTAGAAAAAAACTGTTGGAATCCACCGGCGCGTTCATAAAAAAAAACATGGGTGATCGGTTCAAGATTTTGAACCCACATCTTTTAATGATTAGCTCAATATCGCTCAATGACCTAGAAGTTTGGTATCGATTATTCTTTGGGATTTGATGGATAAAATTTTCTGAAAAAATAAACAACCCACCAGGTTTTAATAAGCTGTAGATGTTTTCCATAGCTTTAGAGTATTTGTCATCATCAACGATATGAAACAACATGTCTAATGCAGATATCACATCAAATTTTTCTGAGATTGGAATGCTTTCATTGCTTATATCCAACTCCAAAAATTCATTATCAGGAAACAATGTCTTTAAATTTTTTACAGCAACATTAGTTATGTCACAACCCACAATTTTTTTGACACCCAATTCATTCCAAATTTTTATATAAAACCCCGATCCGGAGCCCACATCCAATACATCAATACCACCATAGCCAAGATTTAACGTAGAAAGTTTTTTTTTAAAAATGCGTTTTCTTACTCTATACATCCATGAATTATATTTTTTCCCTAAACCTATAAAACCAGTGCCATGTAGGCCAAAATTATCATTTAACCTTTTTTCCCAATAATCTTTAATTTCCCCACTTTTTTCCATTTTATACAAATAAATAATGAAGATGTAATAAAATCTATCCAGGTCATGGTGGTTAAGTTCATTATCAAAATCAAGAAAAATAATTAATTCATTTAACTTTTGTTAAATCAGTACGTCTCTAGCAACTTATTCCATATGACAATCAGTAAAAGTATTTTATATTATTTGTTGAAATGCCGTGTATATTAACGTATTTAATTTTCTAGTAATCATATTTTCAAAGCAACCAAAAGATATAGGTTTTTGAGAATCCAACCATCTTTGGGTATAAATATATATCCAACATAAAAATTCACATAAACAATTTGATAAAATAAAGAAAACGAATTTTGATCAGGTCAACTAAACTGTTGACTTCGTATTTCCATTGCCTGCAAATAACAGATTTGAAGTTCGAAATTATACTTTTTTATTCTGAAAACATGAAAGAATGTTCTCAATTACAAGATGTAGACTCAGTCTCATGAATGCATAGTCATTTAGATTAGATTTAAGGAACCCATCATTTTTTGTTACTGACTTCACTGTCAAACTATAATTTAACATTTGGGTTTAGGTTACAGGATATAAAAATCCTATACCAAAGTTCAAATGAAAACAAAGACAATAGTTTGCTGATGTATCTGATTTTCAGGTTATCGTCCAAGGAGTTACTTGCCAATGAAATTGCCTTGGTTATCCAATGGCCATTAGCAACACTATCTTTTACAGTATCTGATTCAGTATTTAGGTAAGAGGAAACAATATCCTTCCCGTATCTATTCCACATGTTTAGCAAATTCAAGGAAAACCCTTTTTTGATTCCACGAAAATCCTCAAAACCACGGAAAGCATTCATAATCGTCAATAGGGGCAACTTTCCCACATCGTCTTTAGAATCATATTTGAGCCACCATGGCAACTTGGTGCTAAACGATACCATTTTGGGATTTAGGAAAAGGGAGTGGATTTCAAGGTTCAGGTGTCTGCCAAACTTATCATTTGAGGGAATCCAATCATGCAACAACTTGCCGTTAAAGTCCGCTAAAAACACCTGGTTTATTGGATGCAGTACATTGTCAAAATAGGGTTTAAAGTTCTCATATACCCTGTCCCATGAAAAGTTTAGTCTTTTGTTGAAGATTTCCTCTTGATCAGGAACCCAATCCCGATCATGGCATGAAAGGTAGATTTTCGACTTGTCCATCCAGGAGGGACAGTCAACTTTTTTAACTTCATCCAAAAATTTTTTGTATCGAAAGACATAGCCTCCAAATATTTCATCCCCGCCATCTCCCGAAAAAAACACATCCGAGTATTTTTTTGCCTTCTCCAAAGAATAGAACTGGTACAGGTTCCATCTTGGTGCCTCCGATATGGAAATCAATTTTGGAAGGTCTTCCAAAACATTGTCTATGTATATTTCATGAAAATCACAGTCATACTGCCTCGAGATCTCTTTTGCCCTTGAGACCTCATCGTCATGATCTCCAAATCCGACGCAGATAGAGTCAACTTTTAGTTCAGGTAAATAATTTTTTGCCATCAAAAGCGTGAATCCAGAGTCTATCCCACCGCTCAAAGCAATTGAGATCCTTGAAATTTTTCTTTGGGTTATCTTCGTTTCCAAATCCTCTTTTACAATCTCCAGTATTTTTAATTGAACATTATCAAATTTTTCTTCTGCAAAACTTTCCTCATTTAATGGAGTCAGCAAGGCAGCACTGGTCGGGTCATATCTTAAAGTTAGAAAATTGATTATACTGTCATTGGTTAAATCAGGCAGCATTGGTTAAATTTTAAAGATTAGGTTTATTTAATAAGTTTAATGAAATCGCATAAAAACATACCCACGCATATGATTAGTTTTAAAACGACATAAAGCACATAACGGGAATTTAAAAATAATGCAAACTAAAAACCAACATATCCCAACATATAACAATACAATAACAACACAGATACACATAGAATTTATACTATAATACTTTTGTCTAAGGTTATGGGGACATATTATACGATAGTAACATGCAGAAATTCTCAAGACGATATTGAAAAATCAATACTATCGCTGCACAATCAGACCATCAGTCCCAACTGCATAATTGTGGTTGATGATGGTTCAAAAGACAACACACCATCAATTTTAAAGGAACTTTCCAAAAAAATCGATAACCTTTTCATCATAACCAATCCCGACCTAGGCTATGACATCTCAAGGGTGGTAAAAAACTGGAATATGGCAATTGCGCTAACGAATGAAAAAAATTTGCAGGAAACTGACTACCACATGATAGGAACTGATGACACAGTATATGAGGAAAGGTATGCCGAAAAGATAATCTCATTTATGGACAGCAACAAAAACTATGCAATAGTTTCGGGAAACTTTGATGCTCACGACTACAAAACCCCACGTGGAGCTGGGAGGTTTGTTAGAAACTCATTCTTCAATTCAACCTTTAAGAAATACCCTGAAAAAATGGGTTACGAGTCAGCAATCCTCATGGCAGCTAAAAAAAACGGCTATGACTATACCGTAATCAGGGAGGCTAAATTTGAGCATTTGCGACCTTTGGGGCAAAACCACCACTTCTATGAGTTTGGTGCAAGCATGAGAACACTGGGCTATCACCCATTATTTGCGATTGGAAGGTTTCTGACGTATTTCCTCAGAAACAAGCCTATTGGAAGGCTGGGTGCAATCTATATGCTGTATTATTATTTGTCTTACAAGCCAAAAGACAGCGGATATGACAGCATGTATCCCCAAGACATAAGGAAATTCACAAGAAAAACCCAATCAAACAGAATAAAATCCATCCTGAAACTAAGGTAAAAAACCCCAAAAACCGAAATTGGAAATCAACTGTTGCAAACATGACCCGACAAATCATAGATAACAAATTTTTTCGATTTGTATTCCACCTTCGATAGGAACGAATCGTCATCGCCATAAGCCTTATCCCCATAGTCAATGAAATAAACAGGCGGATAGGTATGCCTTGTTTGGGGATAAGAGTTAATGTTATCGCTAGAGAGTGCTGAGCACAGGTATGACGTCAGGTTCCTTTCAAGCGAATATGAAAAATTAAGGCGTCCTTTTTCGTCGGATGAAACAACATTATCAGGATTAACAAAACTCTCAGTGAAAATGTATTTTCTAGGCTGATCCAAAAACAAAGAAAACCATCCCCTCCAGTGTTTTGTACCGACTATGGTAAAATCTTTTGCAGTGTTAGAATTTATCCAATCAATTGATCTTACCATATCAAGATTATCTTTGATATCCAAAGAGTTAAACAGCATAGACAGCGGAAAAATAAATCCCGTACTTTCCTGAAATAAAGAGGGAAGTGAAAATGTAACCCCGTACGGCATTGTGGCAAAAAGGGATCCGTATGCCACAAACAAAAGCAAAAACAAAAACACAATGCCTTTTCTTGCCTTCTTGTTCTTCTTCTTCAAACCTAAACTGGAGTCAACAATCAAAAAAAACCCATGGATTGCAATCAGCGACATATATATACCTAATATTAGTAACCACCTTTCCGGCACAAGATAACCATAATTTGGAACAAAGACCCATGTAAAGGACAAAAACAAAGTGAACAGCAAAGGGACTTTAATAATCAAAACACTGTCTTTAAGTTTGGTTTTTAAAAATCCATAGGCAAAAAAGGGCACCAGGACTCCATATAGGGACAAAAAGAGAACAGATATGTCAAGTCCTGAAAACGTGTTCCTTTCGTATAACGGATTTAAAAGCATCTCCAAAAAGTTTACGTTAGCGGAAAAAAAAGTAATCCGGTCAAAAGTCAAAAAGTAAAACAGAAAAGAAAAGGTGAAAAGGGCATTGATGGCAAAAAGGTACTTTTGCTTGTATATGAGTGAAAAGGCAAAAGAGACAAAAATTAGCAGCATGCCAATCATGCGATCGGAAAAAACGGTTAGGATGGAAACAGAGAAAATGGCTAGGATGGAGATAAAATGGTTCCACGAACTCTTTTTGTCAACATAATAAATCAACAACAAGAAAAGGTTGAACATTATGAGGGAAAAAAGATCACGGAACAGGTCCCATGATATCCGTAAGGCGCCAAGTTGAAAGACAACAAAGACAGTAAAGGCCAAACTCACCTTTAACGGTTGGTTCAATATTTTGTTACTTAACAAGTAAATAGTCACAGAAAAAAAACCATATAATAAAACATTAGACGCCAAGAACGAATGATAAACATCGGCAGAAAAAACTAACGAAAAAAGGTAAACGGTTGCTATGTAAGTTGGGAACTCGGTAACAAGATTGACCCAGTTACTGTCAAAGTGATACAGGTTAGGCAGATAATAATTTATGGTATCATAGCCCACTGGATAGGGGTAACTGATTGCTAATGGCACCAGTCGTATTAGGCACCCTATCCCAAAAGCAATTAGCAAACAACAATAACAATAATGATAATGATAATTGAGCGATATTTTCAAAAAGAATCAGTCAAAGGAAAAAAAATGCAGGCTACAAAACCATCATGCGTATTTTCTTTCCATGTTCATGTATTTGTCAAGTTCAACAAGCTTGTTGAACTCCCCAAACTTTATCATTTTGTCTGTCAGTAGCTTTGTGGTTCCAGTTTGCTTTAGCGTTTTGAATGTGTCATATATGGCAAAGGTTGCAGAATATAGGCCAGACAATGGGAAAATGGCTATTCTGTACCCCAAATCCAAAAGCTCATCCGCAGTCAAATTGGGTGTAATGCCATCCTCAATCATATTGGCCACCAAAGGCGCATCAATCTCCGATGATATGTCTTTTAGCTCCTCAACAGAATGGGGAGCCTCAACAAATACAACATCAGCCCCAACCTCACGGTATTTTTTTCCGCGTTTTATGGCCTCATCAATACCAAGAGGGGCCCTTGCGTCAGTTCTAGCGACAATAATGAAGTTTGGGTTGTTTTTTTTCGCGTCAATGGCTGACCTTAATTTAGGTATGTACTCATCATCGCTGATTACGTCCTTGCCAGTCATGTGGCCGCATCTTTTTGGCCAAACCTGATCCTCCAAGAAAATCCCCGAGGCGCCAATCTTTTGGAGATCAGTTACCAATTTCCAGACAGTTAATGGGTTCCCATATCC
>JACDHC010000077.1 GCA_013821245.1 Candidatus Nitrosopumilus sp. | reverse complement strand
AGATTTTGATTATTATACTGCAAGAGCATATGCTGATAGAATTCAATAAATGAAAAGATTAGAAAATACATTAAAGTCTCAAATTCAATGTACATTAGGATTCCTTTTATAATCAAATACTTTAGTCTTTGAACGCACCTAAGCAAGAAAATGTAGCATATTCGTTATGATCTATATTTTTTTTAATTTAGTTTCAACAAAGACATAATATATGAAAATCCATATGGTATAGTAAGTATATCTTCTAAATCAATACCTGCAAAGTCCAATTGTTCTTTAGATACATGTTCTAGGGAACTAGTAGAGATAATAACAATCCTCTGATTTGGACTTGTTTTGTGTATTTCTTTTGCGATGTCAAGACCGGATTTGTCAATCAGATGTGTTTTAATAATAACAATATCAAAGTTGTTATTGTTCGCATTTTTATCTTTAAATAGGCAATTTAATCATGCTTCTCCACTGTCTGCTATTTCGGCCCTGTTCACTTAAGGATAAATCTATAGATTGAAGATGCCCTATCTCTTTTATGAACACTAGAAACAGAACACCTTCAGAGTATATTGGCTATGGATTGTATTTGTACTTTTCAGGTTTATCCTTGAGAAGAGCATCTGAAAGACTATCATCTTGTTTTGTCAAGCGAAACCATGTATCCATTTGGAACTGGATACAAAAGTACAAGCCAAAGAAATTGTCAAACAAAAGAAAAAGAATTGAGGAATATATAATAGATGAAACAATTATCAAGGTTGGCTCTGACTATATGTGGCTATGGATTGCCATTGAGCCTGAAGATAGAGAAATCCTCGGAATCAACATATCATTGGAACGAAACATGTTTGTGACGGAGCGGTTTTTATCTGGTTTAATCAAAGCTCATGGCGAACATCCCGTATCAACCGATGGTGGAACCTGGTATCCACAGGCATGCAAGTTCTTAAAACTTGACCATCATCTTCACTCTCCATTTGAGAAAAGCATTATTGAAAGGACTATGCAGTATGTAAAGGATAGAACGGAATGTTTCGACAACTACTTTCCATGTAACAAGAAGAAATGCAAACTAAAACATGTTATAAATTGGTTGAATCTTTTTGTAGGCTATCATAATAAGGAATTAAAAACGCTTAAGTGAACAGAGCCTTGAAAAGCAATAAATTAATTTATTAATGGTTTTAAACACATTTACCAGTATTTTATCAAAATTTTTTGATAATTTTCAGCAAATAGAATCCAAATTCCACAACAATTTGCTCCAAACTTTTTAAATTAGTATTATGCCATATCGATTCGCGGTATCCAAATAAAACACTACACTTGCATTAACTAAAACTATGTCTCTCTAGTAACCATCTTAAAAATAGTTTTTGATTTTCAGGATACGGGCCAGAAAAAAACAACATATACAAATAGATGAAAGTAAACGAATTTGACCCATAAGAATTTTAAAGGTGATTTATTGAGATTTTCATTTAAGAGAAAGGTAGTAAACATTACCTGACGATATTATAATTGGAACACTATAATCCTTTTTTATATAACATTTAAACAATTTAATGTGCATTACAATTTTTTATTATTTCTTATAATTATGGACAGGGGATCAGAACTTGTGAAAGATAACGCAAACATAATTAAGCATAACACAAAAATCAAAGGGAAAAAAAACGAGTGTAGCAGGGAAAACTTAATCGGCATATGTGAACCATAATGGGTCAAATACCATTATTTGAGATAAGCTTAACGTATGACGACATAACAGAAATATTAGATAATCTGTATGTCATCATAGAAAAGACAGACAACAACAAGATAAAAAACATATACAAAATTTTGGACAAATCCAAAGACAATATACCCCTCTCGTCATTATCGCACCCTCAAACATCAATCAAAATAAAACTTCGACATGAACAATGGATTAAAGTCATCGAATGTTGTCAACCAAATAACTATCTGGTAGATCATTTAGAGAACAAAATTAATATCTTGAAAAAATATAGGCAAAATACAGTTTTTTAATCACACAAAATACTAAACAATTAGGCGAGGAATTCTTTCTTTTTCATTCTAACATAGCATTTACCTATCTTTATCTATTTTGTATAAATTCAGATCCTCACTCGTCAAAGTAAACCATAGTGTATTTCCATCAAATCTTTGAACAAATTTTTTTGGTATATAAAATCGGTCTTTATTTATGTTCCCTTTTTGCGTAGTAATGCTCTCCTTATCGATGTGCTGAACTTCTCCAAGATCTATATCATTATACCCTCTTGCTTCTTTTTTTATAACCTCAACCCAATTAATTTCAGACCCATGATCATTATTTTCCATATTATTGTTAAACCGTTTCTACATATATTTATGATGAAATAATTTACAAGAAAAATCCAACAAGTTTTAGTAAACAACAAATTCCATCTAATAATATATATTCAAAATACTTTCAAAATATCAACAGTTGTCATTTTATGCTCCTTGTTGTTTCAACATTAGTATCATCAACATCATCTTTCAGTTTATTTGTTGTTTCGATAGGAAAACATAACAGCAATTCAATTAATTATGGTTTATAGCCTGACGATTGCTAAATTAGAATAAAGCAGAATACAATGACAGGAACCCTAGTCATTATTTTAGGATTATACAAATTCACAACCCTACTTTCTCTAACCAAATGGGATAAAAACAACAACAATTTGACGCATTTAGAACCAGCACATTGAGATGAGGCAGTATTTTTATTTCACTTCAGCAATACAAAAAATCTATGATAATTGATATTGATATTGACATTCAACAATAACAATATAGTAGTTGAGTCATTTTTCTAAAAACAAGGATGCTTTAAGTTAATTTATATAACTTCTATTGCATCTTTATCAAAGCCCTTTGATAAAAGAAAGTCAGTTACTTTTGATCTATGATCACCCTGCAATACAATTATTCCATTTTTATATGTTCCACCTGTTCCTATAGACTTTTTTAATTCATGTGCTGTACTGGCAATTTGCTCTTCATTAGTAAAGCCTTTAATAGTTGTTACACGCTTACCACGCTTTATCACATCTAATTGAACAGTTATTTTGACATCATCCTCATCTAGTCTCTTTAGCATACCGCCAAAGGAATTATCATCTTCATTATTTATTTCTGGTATATCATATTATAATTCTAAAGCTATATAAATTATTATTATTATTATTAAAGTTAAATTTAACAGCAATATTAGTAATATGGTGCAAGCTCAAGACGATGGAGAAGATGAAGCACCGGGGCACAATATTAATGATAATATTTGCAGCATGTAAAGAACAAAGGATCCATTAATGTATTGCAATTTTAAATATCAATTTTCAAAAACACCAAATGTTTAACCCGATAGTCCAGCCTATCAATTGCAGAATAACTAAAAAAAACATCCTAGCGCAATAAAAAAATAAGCTAACCGAGATCTTTGGTATCCCTTTTAGCTGTATCTTCTAAGCCAGTTTTTAGATTTTGCAAATAAGCAACGGTTGCACCCAAATTCCCAAAGCCCATAGAATTTAAACTTTCAGATGGAATCATAATTATTGTATTTTCATGAATTTTCATTGTCTCATATAGCATATTTGACTGCCTTAATGCATACGCAACAGGGTTATTGGAATATATTCTGGACGCATCAAGGAATTTTTGAGCTACCTGTATTTCTGATTCACCATATGTGACTCTTGCTTGTTTTTCCCGTTCAGCTTGGGCCTGCATCGACATCGCAGATTCCAATTCTTGGGGAATTATCACCTGCCTGATTTCTACACCTGTTACCATTATGCCCCAATTATAAGATTCTTTTGAAATTATGGATTTAATGGCATGGTTAATTTCCTCCCTCTTTGAAAGTATTTCTTGAAACAAGGAAGAACCAATATTATTCCGTAATGTAGTTTGGGAAACCTGTTTTATCATTTCATTGAAATTCTCAACATTTAACAAAGCATCATTAGCGCGCTCCTCTAATATTTTGTACCTTAAAATGGCATCAATTGTCACAGGTACATTGTCTTTTGTTAGCATTCTTTCTGCGTTGAATTCCCTTACCTTTTCCCGAATATCAATAACTAGAACATTATCTATCAGTGGAATACGGGTATGAATTCCAGGTCTTACCTGTTTTTTATAAACACCTAACCTTAAAACAATTGCTCGGTCATATTGGTTAATAACTATCAAGAATGAAGAAGCAATCAAAATGATACCAATTGGCAATAATATATTTAAAAAAATCCCCATACTTGTAATTAATTGTACCCATATCGAAATTATTATGAGCATAATGCCAAAAATTAGTTGGATGCCCGACCCTTTTCTAGTTACCTTATCATCAGCAAGTAAAACATTAACATTTTTTGATACCGACATAAAGAATATAATATATACAAATAGAAAAACTTTACAAATACAACATGCACACCCAAATTAAAACCGAAAAAGGGACAAACAACCAACAAAAGTTTAAGCATAGAGAACTAATTAAAAGTTCATTGTTAATTCAAGGCAATAAAGACAGATTCCATTCATAAAGTTAGTTTGGCAAATCATCAGTCAAGAAACAGCATTTCCCGATGATCGTTTTTGATCAACAATAATCCAAAATACATAAAACGGCATTACTTTAGATTGGAATAACATGCACAAATGCTATAGCTTTTTTTAGCATATCGTTGTTGAATCCATAAAACCATTATTTACTAAAACGGCATTTGGACAAAAATAATATTTTACATAGTATTTTATTTTAGAATGAACGATAAGAATGATGTTATGGTTATTTAGGATTATAATAATAAAGTTAATTATATGATATTTTATATCCTGTAAATTCTATAAAATTCTTAAATTTTAAGCAGATGAATTAACAGCACCATGAATAAAAACAATACAGTATTATCCATATTCACAATAATTGCGGTCTTTGCGTCTGGAATTACCATATACACACATCAAAGTGCATCGGCAACAACAGAATCCAATGACGATCCCCGACTGGGAATACAACAGGCGCAAGAAGCCCTTGACAGGCTAAATTTCCCAAATGCAAGCAATGAAACTAAGGCAAATATTGAAGAAGGACAAGAAGGACTAGCCAATATTACCAGTATGCTAAACCAACTAAATGGTGACAGCAGCAGCCCATTATCAGGTCAAAGCGACAGCAGCAGCAAACAAGAACAACAATAATTTTTTTTTATCATTATTTTTATCAGTCACTTTTGTATCAATTTAAAATTGTTCTATTGAAGATTTGTTTGTAAAGTTATTTACCTATTAGCAGGCCCCACATTAGAATAATAACGCACTGGCATGTTTCATTTACACAAGTATTTCCTATACGCAAAACTAAACTTACAAGTAACACAATCCCACTAGATTACCTTTATAGATAAAACAACATACTTTCCTTTTCTCATAGTAAGTAGTGATGCAAGTTTGGCTTGAAGCCCATATTTTCTGTTTCTTAAATGCATAATACGGGTAGAGTCAGCTGGGTTTAAAATTTCAGCTATTCCTCCAATCCATGTACCTTTTGGTTCGCCCCTGAATCCACTTGGCACAATCCTAACGTTTGGATTGTTTCGGACTCGTTTAACCTTCCCCGTAACTGCACGGGTGACGACAAAAATAAAGCTGTTTTCGATTACAAACCAAACCGGAGTAAACACAGATTTCCCATTTTTTTTGAAAGTTTCCAGGTTTATATATCTAGCATCATTGAATTGACGAATATCTGCAGACATGATAAATTTCTATTTTTAAAAGAAGATATAAACGGTATCACATTCAAAATAAAAAATTTCAGCAATTGCACAAATTTTTTTCATTTACCCAGATTATAATTTGTTAGGTAAACTTACACAATGGCAATAAAAAAACAACGATCAAGTTAACGCAACACCCAATTAAAATTGCTGCTTGATAGCATCTAGGGTAAATTCCACACACCGACTTTAATGGTTCGCAATGAAAAAAACCCTTTTCACTTGCACAAGTTATTATATCTTGTTATGATATATTATTGCATATGAGTGAAAACAGCACAAACAATAAAAAAATAAGGAATTAGAACCAGACAACAAAGAACGTAATCTGAAGGAATACGACAGTAACGACAAAGACACACATACGGAAAACAACAATAACAAACTCAATCAAACAAACAAAAAGGAACAAGATAACCATACCCCTGATGGGAACTGAAGTTATGGCCAGTAACAATAGATTTAAAATTCCTATAAGAAACACTGTACTTTAATTATAAAAAAAGAATGTAGTTCACACACTCCTTTTTGAAATTACGGTTTTTTATTTTGTATCAAGTATCAAAACAACTAAATTGAAAATACCTGACAGGTCAAAATAGTGAGTTAAACGGTTGCGTTCATAATCGAGCAAATAAAAAACGCTTTTGCATATAAATGTAAAGGCAGAAACCATTAAGAAAAAAATAAATCCACTCAGGTATTTTGGACATTGTGCATCTTTTAGTTAAAACACTTGAGAACATCTCTAGCAGATATGCACCAAGTAGAATTTTGACTTTTAACTCAGCACACATATTCAAAACATTACAACTAATCGAGAAGAAAGGAACGGTAAGCAGAAATTTGCTATCCAGTGAACTGGGATTAGGAGAAGGCTCAATCAAGACCTTGATAAAGCACCTAAAAATGGAGGACATGATAAGAACCACCAACAAAGGAACAAAAATGTCCGATAAAGGAAAATCAATATTAACTAAATTGTCTCTGTATGTTGGTAATGAGACTGACGTACCAGAATGCTCAATTTCAATTGGCAAATTCAATCATGCGATTTTGCTAAAGCAAATGAAATGCGAAATTAGTTCTGGAATTGAACAAAGAGACATTGCAATAAAAAACGGTGCCAAAGGAGCCATAACCCTAACATTTGAAAATGAACAATTCCTAACAGTCAATACTAATTACGACTCTCTGCAAAATGAAACCAATATCAAAAAACTTTTAGTAGACAGGTTAAACCCCATTGACAACGACATAATAATAATTTGCAGTAACGATTCAAAATATATAATAGCCGAACTTGCTGCAAAAGCAGCTGCGCTATACACACTAGACAACCATGACAAACATTCATACGAAATATGAAAAGTGTCATGATTAAAACAAAGGCATTCCGAATTTGCAATTAACATTCAGAAAATAAAGCGTAGATAACAAACAATGGCTTGTTCAATTCCCAATATCATTAACTATCCTTATCATTGAAACTATTTCCGAATTATCAGTAATGGAAAAAGTTAGTTTAGAATAACCTACATATTGTAGAACAAATAGGCAACCAAAATGGTGTGTCACAAATGATAAGTCAGATGTGATCAGTAGAATAGATTTTCTTCAAACTATTACTGTTTAGTGTTCATCTTTTAACTATTGTCAAAAAGAACAATATCAGTATGCAAAGCAATACTGTGGACTCAGCAATTCCCGCATTGACAACATCCACTAAATTTATTTCCTCCAAGAATTCCCACAACAAATAGAACGTAAACAAAGCAAACGCAACTGCTGCAAATGCAATTTTCTTTAACCTTGTTTTCAAATATGCAGAAATTGACAATGATGCCAATAGTAACGAAAAAACGATGATAGATAACTCAATTGCCCACTCTATCCCATTCAGAAAGGTGGTTTGAAGAGCAATCTGGAAAAGCAATTTAAATGTTATTCCCTATCTGCTGACAAGGACAGAAACAAATCCACTAGCCTGTTACTCCATGCATTCCAAATTGCAGGATAATGGTTTTTTAGTAATGAGGTGATATTTTTATAATGAATGGCAGGTACCTGATATCTTTTGTATTTGCCTATTCTGTGTTCTTCCAGCAGTTTTAACTGAATCAATCTATTGATATGCCAGTTTATGGCTGCCCGGGATATTCCAATCTTATTGACTATTTCTGTTTGCGTAGGGTTTTTATTTTCCAATACAAATAATAGCATTTCTCGGGGTGTTTCTTGGCGAAATACCTGTAGAATATCCTTTTCATTATTCTCAAATATCCCCGAGAGATAATAGAATTTGTAGAACCCACGTCTAAATGATGTTATTTTTCCTGCCTTTTCCAATATACTCAAGTGATATTGTGCCGTGCCAATTGATACATTTAGGGTCTTTTTTATGCTGCGTAGATGACAGCCCGGGTTTTCTTCAATAAAATGCATTATTCTGACTGCATTTGTATTGTATATCTTTGG